>CAYHDJ010000007.1:0-2817 GCA_964355565.1 uncultured Enterobacteriaceae bacterium | reverse complement strand
TTGTTCGTCTGTATTTGTAAATGATTTTATATAATTTAACAAATCCTTTTTATACATTGTACTAAAATAAAAAGCTAGTGCGGATAATTGATATTGTGTTTGTAAGCTGGAGAAAACATCATATAACATATTATTATCGTCTTTAAATGTACCTTTTGAATTATATATCTGTTTTGAAAGTTCAAAAATAGTTTTATTGTTTGGTATTTTTAACTGTTTTTTATCTGTCAATTTTTTACCAAATTTTAAAAAAAATGCTTTAATTAATGCACTAAAATAATTAGGATTGAAACCTATAAATGCGTTTTTTTCTTGGACTTCTGTAGAATCTGCAGAAGCTTCTGCGGTGGCTTCATCTGTTTTTCTTTCGTCTGCTGTTTTAAATACTCCTAAAAATTCCCCGATTTTTTTTAATGCAATTACTCCAACGATTGCTAAACCTATTTGCAAACCTATTTTTATATTATCTTGTGTACTGCTTCGCATATTATTTGAATAAAAGTGTAAAGGTGTATATTACTTTTTTTTTTGTGTAACTTTTAATAATATACATTTATATTTTCCCTCCTTTATTTTTCTTCTAATATTATGCAATAAATGTATATTTTGGGTTATTCCTTTTATTTTGTCCATTACATAGAACGCAATGAATTTAACAGCATTTTAAAAGTTCCGTTGTTATTTTCTGCTATTTCTGACAATTTTAATAGGTCTAGGTCTATATCTTCGTCATATTTAGCTAATTTTTTGACTGCTGTATTAATATTTTTTATTTTTTCCGGTGTTAAGCTGTTAACTCCATTTATTGTTGGTGGTGTTTTGGTATTTGCATTAATACCGGTTAATTTAGTTAGTACTCCTATTAAATTGGCTAAATTATTGTTGTTTTCCCCTCCTATTTCTTCCTCTTCTTCTTCTTCCCTATTTAGTAACTCATCAATTTTCTGTTCTAGGGCTTGTATTTTTCTGTTGCTTTCTTTTTCTTCAAAAAACTGACTTTGCTTTAATAATGCATTTTCAATAATTGTTTGACTATCAATAATATTATTATTATTTTGACTTTGATTTTTATTTTTTGCCAGAACAAAAGTAACTCTCAAACTTTTTTCTTTATTTCTGTTATGCAATATTTTTTCTTCGTCTGCATTACCTGAATCACTTAATAATTTATTAAAAAGTAAAAGTTCATATTCATTTTCATTTTCAACAATACTAGCCCATTTATTGAACGCTTCAACACATTTTGTATTTGAATTACCTAGTAAAAATTCGTATATCGGTGCTGAATTTTTTTGAGAACTAATTCTACTAATAATAAAGTGAGTTAGTCCGGAATGTTCAATATATTGAGCAACCGCCTTACTACCAATTAAGTCTATATCTGTCATATTTTTATAGGTATTAAAAATTTATAAAAAAAAATCTTTTTAATTTAGATTAATTACAAATATATTGCAAATAAACCAATTAAAAAGATAATTTATTTTTTATTATTTTCTTGATTGAAACGAAGATTTATCGGTCGTATCATTAATATCATAATAATAAACAGAAAATAAAAATACAGTATCAACTAGAGCTAATAATGCCACCGATTGAGAAACTTCAACAAATGATTGTGGATAGTTAACCATTTGCATCGTAAAACTTTTTATATCTGTTTCATAGGCTGTATTACTAGCGGAATTAATAGCAAATGTTTGAAACATTCTTGCCGGTGCCTTGTTCAAAAAATATTTTCCGCCGTAATTTGCGAAAGATACAAAAGCTAAAGTATTAATATTCGCATTTGTAACCGGTTTTTGAGATAATACAGAAAAAGGAACTTGCGGATTTTCGTATATTTGCAAACCTAAAATTTTTGTATTTCTTAAGTTAGCGATGTCCGGAAACATAAAGCGAGTTAATGTTGTACCTGCCGGAATGTTTACCTCAACAAGTTCATGTTTAATTATTTTTTTCATCTTTTCGGATTATTTTATTTTAAAAAAATTTAGGTACAAAAATTTATATTAATGTACCTAAATTTTTAATTTATACTATTGAAATTTAGCACCATTTTGTGCTAGTAAACCATAAAAACGAATTGCCACACGATTAATTTGCAAGCCCGTTGGTGTTCCGTTTGTATCGCTGTATGTCATTGCAACTAGTACCGGAGAAATAGCAGTAGGTAATTGAATTGTTACTTCGTTTTTCTTTGCACCGGATAAAGTAAGTAATGAACCTAACGGAATCATAGTATCTGTTGACCAATCATTAGAAGGATGTGCAGACGCAGAAGTACCAGCAAGTTGATTTGTGAACTGTGTAAATGTGTTTTTCTCACATTTTTTTGTGTCCCATTTGTCAAGGTAAACGATATTATTTACTCCAATTTTTACGAAACCATTATAAAAATCCAATACAGTACCCGCATTTACTGTTAATTCGATAGGTACATAAGAAAATCTAATTTTTGGACTTGTTGCAAGTAAACCATAAGTTCCCTCTAAACATACACCTATATGAGACACTACAAATTCGTCATTGGAATTTAAACGTATTTCATTTGGTTGTAGTGTTCCGGTTTGGTTTTCTAGTACGTCAAACGTGTACGCGCTTTTTGTTGCGGAAATTGCTTGCGTTAAGTACATTGTACTAGGTGTCAAACGTACATTTCCTTTTCCTATATCTGCATATTTTTTACGAATTAACGAAAAATCTGCTCTTTTACCTGTTGCCATTGTTTTTGATTTATGTTATTATTAATACTAATTTTTATTTATGTTGTTTTATTTGAATAAAAGTGTAAAGGTGTAATTATTAAAATTCGTC
>CAYHDJ010000006.1:0-2944 GCA_964355565.1 uncultured Enterobacteriaceae bacterium | reverse complement strand
TATTCACTAAAATAAAATAAAAAATATGGAACACTTTCTAAAACGATTAAGACAGCATAAAAAAAATCTGCTAGTACAAAAAAATTCAGATACCAATATTTTTATAAATGTCCGGTTGTGTTATGACATCCAGAAAGAAATTTATATTAATTTAATATATTGGAGTGATAAATTTATAAGCCAAAATAAAAATTTAGTAATAATTCAATAATTTTTTATGGAAAACAAAGGCAGAAAATATGTAGGAATAGCAAAAATAGGATATAATAAAGAGTTAAAAAATCCTATATGTGCAAAATACCGGTTCAATGATATTAATAAGTTTATATCTTTTGTTACTGTAAAATTTCCGGCAGTAGCTTGGATAAATATATACGAAAGAAAAGGAGTTAATAAAGATAAACTTGCATACACTTGGGGAAATATAAAAGGACTTTGTCCGGCTTACTAATTTAAAAATTATAAAAAAATGGAAAAATATTGTTTAACAAGAATAAATAATAATGTAAAAGTTTATTTTAAAGGTAAACTAATAAGGCAACACGATAAAAATTTTGATTATTGGGAAGGAAATTTTTTAACACCTCAAATGAATATTTGCACTTATAAAACCTATAAAGAAGCTTTATTTATGAAAATAGAATGTTTATTTAAAGCGAAAAAATTTTATAAAATATCATTAATAAATTAATACAAATAGTAAAAATAAAAAAAGGAGATAACGTGCTGTTATCTCCTTTTTTTTGCAAATTTCTAAACTACTAAAAAAATTTACACCTTTGACAATTCAAAAGTAATTAAAAATATAATACAAAATACAAAATTATAAAATTATATTTTCTTTATTAAATTTTGCAAATAATTCAACTGTTGTATATTCTATATCCCTAACAGCTTCATAATTTTGATACCATTCATTAACTACATTACATTGATATAAATTATCTGCAATCCAATCCGCAAATAAAACCGCCGGTAAATTATAATAATATGGACTATTATCAACTGTTATTTGTTGAACTAGTTCAATTTTAGTATCATCAATAATACTTAATTTATTTTCATTATTGTTTTCTTCCATTGTTTTTTGTTATTAAATTATTATTAATTACAAAGTTAATATTATTTTTGAATAAAAGTGTAAAGGTGTAATTATTTTATTAGGTGGTTTAACCGGTTTAGTTTAGTATATATATATATATATATACTAAACTAAACCGGTATAACCACCATTATATTATTATTAAATAGACTGTATTATTATTGTATTATTTATATATATTTGTTTAAATAAATAGCTAATTAAAATGTACACATACAAAGAAATCGCCAAATTATACAACCTATGTCCTCATACTATTAGGCTAAAAATAAAAACAGTACTTCCATTGTTTCGTAATTTTAACCCAAAAAGCCGAAAAAGATATTTTAATGCAGACGAAATGCAAATTATTTTTAAAATTTTAGGCAAACCTTTTGAACCGGATAAAATCAAAGATTATTGGAAATAACTAATTTTAACGTAGTAATGTTTTTTTTATTAAAATATATATTAATATTGTTAAATTATGTCAAAATCTATTTTAATACCCGATTTCAGAAGCGAGGTCATAAAGGGCAAACAAGACGCTTTCAATATCGCTACGCAGATAAAACGAGCAATAATTGAAAGCAAGGAGCAAAGTAATAGCATAGCTAAAAAATTTATAGGTCAAAACGACCTAGAAACGTGCAAAAATATATATAATTGGATTCGTTATAATGTAAGGTACCAAAAGGAAGAAAGTTCTTTACAGACATCAAAAACTTTAGCTAGAATATTACACGACAAAAACAAAGGAAACGACTGTAAACATTATACAATTATATGCTGTTCTTTATTACGTTCTTTAAATATACTTTGTAAGATGAGATTAATTTCACAGAATTTTTATTCAGTTGAACCTACTCACATTTATTGCATAGCTAAAGTAAACGGAAAAGATATAATTTTAGACCCTTGTTTGTCGCAGTTTAATACAGAGGCGAAATATAACTACAAATACGACCTTAATTTTTAAAAAAAAATATATATATGAGTTTACATTATTTAAGCGGTATTGGCAAGGCAAGGAAAACCAAAGCAGAACGTAAAGAGGCACGAAAAAAAATCGTTAATAAATTTAAGGAAGCAGTAAAAAATCCTAAAAAATTAGTAGCTAAAGTTGCCATAGCACCAGCAAGAGCCGCTTTTTTGTTAGCAATTTCCTTAAATTTAGTCAAGTTAGCTAAAAGAATGGAGCAAGCATACAAAAAAGACAAAGAAAAAGTTTTGAAGTTTTGGTCTAAATTTGGCGGAGAACCCGACAAATTAAAACAAGCAATAGAAAAGGGAAGTAAAAGCAAATTAAATGGAGATTTGGGAGTGGTTGCCGCTTCGACCATTGCACTTGCAACACCAATAATTATAGCAGCTGTAAAATTATTTTCGGAGTTAAAAAGTGATAAAGCCGGAGATACCGAAAAAGATACACCGGTACTAGATGCTTTAAAGGATTCAATTGCAGACGAACCGACAGTAAATAAAGAAGTTGTTCCGGCAGATGATGAAAATAAACCCTTTTACAAAAACCCATATATTATAGGCGGTGGAATTTTATTAATAGGCGCGGGAATTTACTACGCAACAAAAAAAAAATAATAACTTAAACAAATAAAAAAATGAAAAGAAAATCTAATAAATCTATGTCCTATAGAGAATTGAAAAAAATGTTGTATATTAAAAAAAAATATAAAAAAATGAATGGTAGGACAGATGAAAAAGGAATGATGGTTATTGTAGAAGATGATAACATTAACTTAGCCCTTAAAAGATTAAAGAGAAAGATTAAAGATAATCATTTATTTGAAGATTATAAAGAACATATGACTTATGTTAAACCATCTGAAAAGAAAAGAAAAAGAA
>CAYHDJ010000005.1:0-8419 GCA_964355565.1 uncultured Enterobacteriaceae bacterium | reverse complement strand
TAGAGCCCCGGGTTGTGATCCCGGTTGTCGTGGGTTCGAGTCCCATCGTTCACCCTAAATCAAACATACTTATTGAAATATAATAAAAATTAAAAAAAAAATCTATGTCAATAATAGAAATTGAAAATTTGCTTTTCAAACGTGGGGAAAAAATAATTTTTGAAAATTTATCACTAGAAATTAAAAAAAAACGTATAACAGCAATCATGGGTCCAAGTGGATGTGGTAAAACAACATTATTAAAATTAATAGGAAAACAATTAGAACAAAATACTGGAATAATCAGAATAAATGGCAAAGACACACAAAAAATAACAAATAAAGAATTGTACGAAATAAGAAAAAATATAGGAATTTTGTTTCAAAATGGTGCATTATTTTCTGATTTATCAGTTTATGAAAATATTGCTTTCCCAATAAGAGAGCACACCAATTTACCAGAAAATATAATACGCGATTTAGTTTTGCTAAAATTACAATCAGTGGGGTTAAAAAATGTGCAAAATTTAATGCCATCAGAATTATCAATAGGTATGGCACGACGCACAGCCTTGGCTAGAACAATAGCATTAGATCCAAGTATAATAATGTATGATGAACCATTTTCCGGACAAGATCCAATATCAATGGCAACATTACTAAGATTAATAAAACTACTAAATAAATCTTTGGGAATAACAACTATAATAGTATCACATGATGTATATGAAACAATGAGCATATCAGATTACATATATATAATAAATGACAAAAAAATAATAGAAGAAGGTACTCCACAAAAAATCAAAAACAGCAAAAACGAATTTACGCAATATTTTATAAATAAAAAAATAAATTGCGAAAATAATATGCAAGAATCAGAAGAAATATATGAAAACGATTTATTTAACAATAATTAAAATAGGGCACAGTTTTATTTTATCGATAACTACGATTGGAAATGCAACATTATTAATAAAGGATACACTAATACATTCATTAACAATTAAAAAAAATATAAAACAATTCATAAGACATATATATTTTATAGGGTTTCTATCATTGGGCTTAATAATACTATCAGGATTATTTATAGGGATGGTTGTTGGACTACAAGGATATTATATTCTTAAAAAATTCGGCACAGAAGAAGTGATAGGTCAAATGACATCAATAACAATTATAAGAGAATTAGGCCCAGTTGTTAGTGCATTGTTATTTGCTGGCAGAACAGGAGCATCGTTAACAGCAGAAATATGTTTAATGAAAAGCACAGATCAACTAGCAGCAATGGAAATGATGGGTATTAACCCAATTAAAAAAATAATAACTCCGCGATTTTGGGCTTGTATATTATCAATGGTATGTCTAGCAACTATTTTTATAATAGTAGCTATTTTTGGAAGCTATGCTTCAACTGTATTATGGTTAAATGTTGATAATGATATTTTTTGGAACAGTATAAAAGACAATATAGATTTTAGTGTAGATATAATAAATAGCTTAATTAAAAGTTTGTTGTTTGGATTAATAATAGGCGCTATATCAATATATCAAGGATTACATAGTAAATCAACTGCTGAAGGTATAGTATTGTCAACAACAAATACGGTAGTGTATTCATCATTTTTTATACTAAGTTTAAATTTTTTTTTAACAGCAATAATGTTTAAATGGCAATAATATGTCTAAATATAAAATAGAGTTTTTCGTTGGATTATTTGTTTTGCTAAGCATATTATCAATGCTAATTTTAGCAATAAAAATAAGTGATATAACAGTATTCAAAAAAGAAAAAACTTATACTATAAAGGCTATATTTAAAAACATAGGCACTTTAAAAAAACAAGCACGAGTAACTATAGGTGGAGTTAAAATAGGCAATGTGGGAAAAATAGAATTAAAAAAAATAAACGAAAATGAATATTATCCACATGTAGAGTTATTAATCAACTACAAATTCAATGATATACCTATAGATTCATCTGCAAACATATTAATGAGCAGCCTACTCGGCGATAGTTATATACAGATAGAGGTTGGTAATGAAAATTCATTTTTAAAAAACGGAGATACTATTACACTAACTACGCAAGCGTTAATAATAGAAGAACTAGTATCAAAGCTTGCTTTTAATAGATAAAAAAAATGAAAATAATAATTATATTAATACTGTTAATATTTAATTTTGCATCAGCAAACTGTAAAAACCCAGCAGATTTTATACAAACCATAATCAACGAATGCAAACCAGCTTTAATTAAAGAAAATAATTCATTTTTAGAAGAAACTATGGAAAAATATATAGACTTTAATGAAATAGCAATTTGGATAACTGGAAAAAATATATGGAAAGAGTCTACTGATACACAAAAAAATATGTTTCTTAAGGAATTAAAGCAATTAATGTTAAAAACATACAGTAAAACAGTTTATTATTATGTAGATGCAGAAGTTGAATTCATAACACCAAAAACAAAAAAACAAGATGAAATATTAACTAACAGAATACAAATATCTAGCATAATGAAAAAAAATAACAAAAATATTAATATAGCATATAGACTAATTAGACATAATGAATCGTGGTTAGTATTTGATGTAGTAATAGAAGGCATAAGTATATTAAAAAGTCTTAAAAACCAGTATTCAGAAATAGTCAGATTGCATGGATTAGAAGATGCCACACAAAAAATAAAAATTTCAAATTCATTATGAAAAGTCCAAGCATAATATTAGATAAAAATAAGCTTATTATATCAGGATTCATAACATTTGATAATATAGTTCAAACGTTAAATTCATGTATAGAAAAAACAAAAAATATTGAAACTGTTGAAATTGATTTTAAAAATTTATATAAATCTAATAGCAGCGTATTACTATTTATAATAAATTATATAAAATATGCCCTGAAAACAAATAAACAAATATTTTTTATGAACATTCCACCTTTACTAATTGAACTTAGTAAGGTATATAATCTAAACAATATAATTCAAAAAAAGGTAAAAACACATGAAACAAACACTAACAGATAGCATTTCAAAAAAATTTCCAGATGTAGTTTTAAAAATATTTACTAATGATAATAAATATTTCAATGCAATCATAGTTTCAGATTCATTTGAAAACAAAGAACTCATAGAAAGACAACAAATGATATATGACATAATTGGCAGCTATATAACAAACAAATCAATACACGCCATAAGTTTTAAAACCTATACACATAATGAATGGGTTCTAGAAAATAAAGACTAAATTAAAATATACAGGTATCTCCTGTATATTTTATTATATTTGTTTTTTAAGTAAGTCTCCTAGCGTAGGCTTATTCTTCTGACTTTTAGCATATTTATCAACTTTGTTTATTCCATCTCCTTTTACATATTCAGAATCGCTTTTTACAACCAAGATTATATTCCTATTTTTTTTATCTATATTAATTATTCTAGCTTTTATAAAAACTTTATCATCAGACTCACCAAACTTTCTGACAAATTTGTTATAAAAAATATCATTAACTTTTAAAAACCCATCTACTTTGTCATTTAACCTTACAATAAAACCTTTTTCTAATTTTTTAGAAATAAAACAATCAACTATACTACCTTTTACATAACTAGATATATAATTTAAAAATGGATCTATAGTTAATTGTTTTATACCTAAAGAAATTCGCTCCCTATCAACATCTATACCAAGAATAACCGCATCTATTTCTTCACCCTTTTTATAATCCTTCAAAACATTATCACCAAAATTATCCCATGCTACATCAGACAAATGAACTAGCCCATCTATACTACCAACTAATTCCAAAAATATTCCAAAATCAGTAATAGATTTTATTTTGCCATTAACTATATCCCCAACTTTATAATTCTTGAAAAAAGATGCCCATGGATTATCAGTGCATTGCTTAAGCCCTAAAGAAATTCTACGTCTATCAATATTTATATCTAAAATAGAAACTGAAACTCTCATACCATGTTTAACCACTTTGTTTGGATTTACATTTTTATTAGTCCAATCCATTTCAGACAAATGAACTAATCCTTCTATGCCATCTTCCAATTCTACAAAACATCCATAATCAGTTATATTAGTAACAATACCATTTACCAACATGCCTTCTTTGTATTTAGCTTTAATTATTTCCCAAGGATCCTGGGTTAATTGTTTAAATCCTAAAGATACTCTATTTGTATCCTTATCAAACCTTAAAACCTTTACTTTAATTTCATCGCCAATTTTTAATATATTATTTGGATGCTTCACTCTTTTCCAAGACATGTCAGTTATATGTAATAAACCATCTATACCACCTAAATCTATAAAGGCCCCATAATCAGTTACATTTTTAACAAAACCTGATATAATATCACCCTCATTCATTTTAGATAATAAGCTTTGAAAACCTTTAATGTTTTTTTCTTCCAAAATAAATTTTTGAGATAGCACTATGTTATTTTTCTTTTTTTCTAACTTTATTATTTTAAACTTTAATTCCTTACCTTTAATTTCATCAGAATCTATAGCAGATTTAAATGAAACCAATGACCCAGGCAAAAAAGCTTTTATAACATCTATTTTAACGGTAAAACCACCCTTGACCTTTGCTGTAACATACCCACAAACAATATCATTAGACTTATAAATTCGCTCCAATTCTTCCCAAGCTCTAATTCTTTTAGCTTTTTCTCTAGATAATTTAATATCACCACACAAATCTTCTAAATATTCTATAACTACCTCAACTTTGTCACCAACACCAATCTCTAACTTCCCATTCTCATCAAAAAATTGCGAAATAGGTATATAACCATCAGATTTTAAAAAAGCGTTAATAGTAACAAAATTATTATTAATTTCAGTAACTTCTCCGATAACTAACGCTCCAGGATAAATATTAGGATTTTTTAAAACTTTATTAAACAAACTGCAAAAATTATCATCTATCATAAAACATTTCCTTAAATTAAATATAAGTATTATATAAAATAAAATGCAAAAATACACCAATTTTTAAAACTATATAAAATATTTATAAAATAAATCAACAAAAAATACTAAAAACCCAAAAAACAATAAAATGAACAACATAATTTTACCACCAAAAAGCACATAACTGTAATCAAATTTTTTTATATACCTCCCATACCACAAAGTATAGGTTGGAAAAATTATTAACAAAATAGATGCAAATGCTCCAGCATACGATAAAAACACCATAAAACCATTTATAAAAAATACACTTAAAAACAATGGAATAAAAAATACTAAAAACGACACAAAAAACCTATGCTTAACATTGATTTTCTGCAAACATAAAAGATCAAAAAAAAAATCATACAAACTTACAGCAACTCCAATCAAAGAACTTATTAATGCAACTAAGGAAAAAAACGAAATTGCATATAAAATAACAACATTATTATTGCCAATCAAAACTATTAATTTATCTGCAGGATTGCCATATCCAAATAATGTTTGCACAAACAATTTATTACTAATATTAAATAAAAAAGAATAAATAAAATATTCCCAAACTATATATACAAAAAAAGGAATCAGACTACCAAAAATAATAGATATTAGTAAAAACCTGATATTATTAAATAAATAAGTCTTTAAAGACGGAATCAAAAGACTATACCCAAAAGATGTGACAATAATTGGCAAAGAAAAAACACTTAAACTTTCATCTAAAAATTTAAAATCAAAAATTTTAAATTCTAAAAACTCAACAAGATTAAAAGTAAGAAACAAATATAAAAATATTAAAAATATAAAAAAAAGTCTATTTATGTAATCGCTAAAATTAATACCAAAAAATACAATTAAAAAAAACGGTATTATAAATAAAAAAGAAAAAAAAATATCATAAAACACAGTTTCATGATTAATGACTAATAAGTCAGATACCATAGTAGATCCACCAGATATATAAGCTGCCATTAAGGAATATAAAAAACACACATAAATTAATCCAACAAAAAAACTAAAAAATTTACCAAAAACTAAATTTGATACACTCAGTATATTTGTGCTGCCAGGCAACCATAGCGAAATTTCTAACATAGCCACTGATGAAAAAAACATCAAAATTAAAACAACTAGAAACAATAGTAACACAAACAAAAAACTAATACCAATCGTTTTAATTGGTAATCCAAGCATACCGGCGCCTATAGAAGTTCCAGATATAAAAAATATAGCACCAATTACTCTACTAAAAATATTTATTCTCATAATTAAACATGGCCAGAAGTGGAATCGAACCACCGACACAAGGATTTTCAGTCCTTTGCTCTACCAACTGAGCTATCTGGCCAACAATTTTTAATAATGCAGTTTACTATATAAGAAAAAATTGAACAATCACTAATTTCAAAAAAAAATAAAATATAATTTATTAAACCGTTTATCTGCCAAGAAAACATTTTAAAATAAAATACATTATATTACTATAATTTAAGATCAAACAAAAATCAATATTATTAAATTATACCAAGCAAAATAAACTACATACAATTAATATGTTATGGCTATGAGTGGAATTGAACCACCGACATCAGCGTTATGAGTGCTGTGCTCTAACCAACTGAGCTACATAGCCACTATGCAAAAATACAAACAAATCTTAACTTTTTTTTATAATTATAACATAATATAAAAAATATACAACAAATTTAAAACAGAAAATGAATATAAAAACACGATTTGCTCCAAGCCCTACAGGATTTATACATCTAGGAAACGTTAGAACGGCATTATTTTCTTGGTTACATGCTACAAAAAATAATGGAGAATTTTTAATAAGAATAGATGACACAGATTACACCAGAAGTTCACCAATGTATACAAACAATATAATATATATACTAAATTGGTTAAACATAAAATCAAAAAAATATGTAATTTTCCAATCTAAAAGATATAAACGATATAAAAATATAATAGAAACATTAATTAAAACAAATTATGCTTATAAATGCTATTGTACTAAGGAGAGATTAAATCAGTTAAAAAATGATCAAGTAATGAATAAAAAAAACATCAAATACGATAAATTTTGCAAAACAAATCAATCACAAAAAGGTGATTTTGTAATTAGGATAAACACAGAATGCACAGAAAAGATAATATTTTACGATTGTATAAAAGGGTACATAGATACATCTAATTTAGAAATAGATGATTTTATAATAGCTAAAAACAATTTTCATCCAACATATAATCTAGCTAGTGTTATAGACGACATAGATTTTGAAATAACTGATATAATACGTGGAGACGATCATATATCGAATACTCCAAAACAAATACTGATATTTAATGCATTACATGCACAAGTACCAAAATTAGCACATCTACCCATGATACTAGATGAAAATAAAAAACCGTTATCTAAAAGAGACAAAGAATCTAGAATAGATTACTATAAATGTCACGGTTTCTTGCCAGATGCATTATTAAACTACATTGTACGGCTAGGGTGGGCTCATAAAAATAAAGAAATATTTAGCGTAGAAGACATGATAAATTTATTTGACATAAAAGATGTAAGTAGTTCTCCAAGTATGATGAACAAAAGCAAATTGATTTGGCTAAACAAACACTATATTAAAAGTTACTCAAATGAAAAACTAATAATACATCTTCTGGAAATAGAAAAAAAATTTGAATTAAACTATATGCTTGGCCCAAAGCTATCAATTCTAATTGATGTAAACAAACACAAAATAAACACTCTTGAAGACATAATTATACAAAATACTTTTTTGTATACAGAAAAAATAAATATCGATAAAAATTTAGTCAATTTGTTTTTTTCAAATGAAATAATAACTATATTAAAACAATTATACTCAAAAATAAAAGCTCTTAAAATAAAATGGACTATAGAAAACATAAAGCAAATAATATCAAATATAATAACGGAACACAATATATCATTAAATAAATTAGCAACTCCATTAAGAATTTTAATAACAGGAAATAATAATCCAAATTCTATATATGATATAATATTTCTTACTGGAAAGATATTGCTTTTAAAAAAAATTAGAAATATCATTAAACAATATGAAAATGGGGCTATAGCTCAAAATGGATAGAGCATTTGTATGGCATGCAAGAGGTTGGCGGTTCAATTCCGCCTAGCTCCATTAAATATGTCTCCATCGTCTAGTGGTTAGGACATCGCCCTTTCACGGCGGAAACAGGGGTTCAAGTCCCCTTGGAGATGAATTTTTAATGGAGAGGTGGCAGAGTGGTTTAATGCGATGGTCTTGAAAACCATTGAAGGTACAAGTATCTTCCCAGGGTTCAAATCCCTGCCTCTCCGTAAAAATAAAATCAGTATAACCTAAAAATTGCGGGAATAGCTCAGTTGGTAGAGTACAACCTTGCCAAGGTTGGGGTCGCGAGT
>CAYHDJ010000004.1:0-11732 GCA_964355565.1 uncultured Enterobacteriaceae bacterium | reverse complement strand
ATGGTATAACATGTGCTGCATGTACATGGCTTATTGAACAACATTTAAAAAAAATGCATGGCATTTTTGATATTTTCGTAAATTTATCTACATGCAGGGCTCATATAACGTTTGATTTATCTTCAATTAAAGTAAGTTTTATATTAAATGAGTTAAGCAAATTGGGGTATAAGGCATATCCGTATTCCTATAAAGATTCAGAAAAAGTGTATAAAAATGAATATAACTTAGAATTGAAAAAGTTGATTGTAGCTGGCATTGGTATGTCTCAAGTTATGATGTTATCTGCATCTTTATATATAGGGGAAGGTAAGGATATGCATTATATGTATTGGAATTTTATAAGATGGATTAACTTTTTTATTACCACACCTGTTTTAATATTTTCTGGATGGAATATTTTTATCAGCGCTTTTAGAGGATTATTAGTGAAGTTTATTGGGATGGATTTTACTATTAGTTTATCGCTTATTTTAGCATATATTGCTAGTTTAATTAATTTAGTTAATGTGTCAGGTGATGTGTATTTCGATTCTATTTGCATGTTTATATTTTTTTTGCTTATTGGACGATTCTTGGAGATGAGAGCTAGACATCATTCAAGTAATATAGTGTACAGTTTGCAGGAATTAACTCATGGTACTGCTAATTTATTTAGAGATAATGAAATTATTATCATTCCAATAGATGATATTTGTATTAATGATGTTTTAGTTGTTAAACCAGGTGATATTGTTCCTGTAGATGGAGAAATAATTGATGGGTCTAGCAATTTTGATGAATCTGTATTAACAGGAGAGTCTTTACCTATTAATAAAGATAAAGGTTTTAATGTTATTGGTGGATCAACCAATATAACTAGCAGTGTGATGATAAAATCTACTAAAAATTCTGGTGAGTCAATAATAAATGCTATAATTAAATTGTTAAATGAGGCTGTATATTCCAAGCCAAAAATAAATATTATATCAGATCGTGTGGCATATATTTTTATTATAGCTGTTTTAGCAATTACATTTTTAGTTTCAGGAATTTGGTTGTTAGTAGGCCATACTAATGTTTTAAATATTGCACTTTCTATGTTAGTGATAACATGTCCATGTGCCTTATCTTTAGCCACACCTATTGCTATAACAACTTCTATAAATTTTTTGACAAAACATGGTTTTTTGATAACCAGAGGGGTGTCATTGGAATATATAAATAAAATTACTGATATAGTGTTTGACAAAACTGGAACTTTGACACTAAATGAATTTGTTTTAGATAAAATTAAATTAAACGCCAACGTTAGTATTGATTTTGTTTTTTCCATTGCATTTCTTTTAGAGGAACATTCTGAGCATCCAATTGCCAAGGCGTTTTTGAAATATAAGTTTAACAAAAATGAAACCAGATATACTAAAGGGGTTGTAAAAAATTACGTTAATAATGGTATAGAGGGCAATATAAATGGAGTGATTTATAGGTTGGGTAAGTTAGCTTTTATAAGAGATTGGGTGAAAAATTATAGTAGTATTGATTTTGATGATTTTTTCATTATTTTAGCTGATGAAAATAATATATTAGCATGGTTTAAATTAACAAATCCGTTACGTAAAAATGCTGTTATGTGTATTTCAAAAATAAAGTCTTTTAATATAGAAACTCACATTTTGAGTGGAGATTCATTTAAAAACGTCAAACATATATCAGATTTATTAAGTATAGAACATATATGCAGCAATGCATCAGCACAAGATAAAATAGGTTATATTGAAAATTTACAGTTAAATGGTGGTATAGTGATGATGGTTGGTGATGGGATAAATGACACCCCAGCTTTAAATATATCTAATGTTTCTATAGCTATGGGAAGTGGCGTAGATTTAGCTAAAATAAACGCTGACGCAATTTTACTAAATAATGACTTATTAGTAATAATTGAATCAATGAAACATTGTAGAAAATTGAAAGTGATAATTAATCAGAACATTTGTTGGGCTATAATTTATAATATTGTTGGTTTATTATTGGCTGGTTTAAATGTTATATCACCATATTATGCTGCAATAGGTATGTCATTTAGCTCGTTAGTGGTAGTTCTAAATTCTATGAGATTAGGTAAAACTTAATTCATATATGATTAATAATATTTCCTATATATCTGCCTTTTTATTTGGATTTTTTGGTAGCGTTCATTGTGTTGGAATGTGTGGTAGCATAGTAAGTATATTAACAATTGGTATCTCTAAACATAAGTTAAAAAATATTTTTTTATATCAATTATTATATAATTTAGGTAGAATAATCTCTTACTGCATAGCAGGTTTTTTAGCTGGGATTTTTGGCGTGGTATTTTTTAATTTTTTTAGTGATAATGCGCTAAGATTTATTAAAATTATATTTTTTGCTTTAATGATTATGTTTGGTGTATACACATTTTTTTCATTTAATTTTAATTTTTTTGAAAAAATTAATTATTTAAATTTTACAATTTTAAATAAGTTGGCTAAAAAATTTCTTTTTTTGCCAAGTCCATATAAAGATTTTTTTCTAGGTTTGCTTTGGGGCAATATGCCATGTGGTTTTGTATATAGTGCTTTATGCTTTTCTATAATAAGTGGTTCTGTATTTAAAGGGGTGTTTTTAATGTTCTTTTTTGGGCTTGGGACTTTGCCAGCAATGATGCTGACAAGTTTTGTTTATTTAAGAATAAATGTAGTTAATAAATCTAATTTTTTTAGAAAAGTTTTTGGTATTTTAACTATATTTTTTGGGGCATATTTGTTAATTACTGTTTTCAATAATGAATCATGCCATTTTTTACAGTGAATCATTTTTTATTTCTCTTAGTTTTTTTTTTATAACTGGTCTTAATAATTCCAAGCATACAGCATTCATAGATAATCCAGTTAATATTGTAATTTGTCTTAGATCTTTCCAATAACTTTCTGGAGCTCTAAGATATAAAATTTTTGTCGGTTCTTTATTTAAATTTTCAGGATAATGGTTTTTGTTGTCAACTAAATCTCTAAAATTTAAAAATTCTTTTGTTTTTTTTTCTTTTTCTTTTTGAGTTAATGGTGGTTTACTAAATTTATTCACAAAATATTTCCTCATATAATTTTTTGATTTCTTCTATAGCCTTTAAATCTTCTGGTAAATATTCTAATACTGACATACCTCTTATAGTTGCGCGTCTAAAAGATATTCTTTCACAAATTAATGTTTTTAACAAATCAAATTTTGGAAATTCAGCTATTAACATCTTTGCCTCTTCCACTTCCTTTACAATGGGATTAGTATGAACTTGGTTTATTAATAAAAAAATTTGTAAATTGTTGTTAACCTCTCCAGCCACTTCTATTAATGTATTTAATCTCCCCAATGTCCATAAATCAAACTGCGATGGTCTTAATGGAAAAATTGCCTTATCAGCCACCAAAAGAGCGCTTCTTAGTTCCAGTGAGTCGCGTCCGCCTGCATCTATTATAATGTCTTGGTATTTTTCTTTTAGAAATAAAACTTCAGTTCTTACACCTTTATCAAATTTTTGAACACTAGCTATTCTTGGCTTTATGTTATTATCTTCTCTTATGGAGCACCAAAAACTTGCTGAAGGTTGTCTATCTGTGTCTATTAGTAGTAAATTTCCAGTTTCTTTTGTTCTTGCAACAGCAAGATTTATAGCTATAGTGGTTTTTCCTGTTCCTCCTTTCTCTCCGCCAATTAAAATGATCATTACAAAACTCCTATTAATACATTGCTTGCTAAATTATATCATTATGCAAGCTATAAGCAAGCTTAATGATAGCGTTTTGATTTTTTTTTGATTGCTATATGCAAGCACGGAAATAAATTATTAATGAACTAACATTGACATGTTTAAAATTTTTTATTAAAAAGGAATGATGTATTTAACAGAAATTGTTTTAACTATAGTATGACAATTAAAATGGAAAAAAAAAATAGAATTTTAGACACATTATCAATAATATCCAGCAATGAGTTTTTTTGTGGATTATTACTAATTTATATGATTATACTTATTGTTGGCACATTATCTCAAAAAGATTTTGGTTTACAATTTGTACAAGAAAAATATTTTACATCTAATATAATATGGCTCAATAATAAGATTCCGTTTATTGGTGGTAGGTTGGTCTTAATTATTATATTTATAAGTTTATTTTTAAGACTTTTATTTGATAAATTGAAGAAAAGAAAAATTGGTATTTTATTATTACACGTGGGAGTGCTGATTTTACTATTTGGTGCATTTATATGTGAAAAATATAACACTGAAGGTTATTTAACACTGCGAGAGGGAGAACAAAGTAATTTCTTTACGCACAAAAACTTATATGAACTTATTTTAGTTGATAAATACAACAGTAACCGCATAAGTATAAATTTAACCACTGATAACCTAATTAAAAAATATATGATAGACAGTTCCACATTAATTCAGATTAAAAATTTATATAAAAACTGCAATTTACTACCAAAACGCTCATTTTTTAAAAGAAAGGATTCTAATAAAATTGACAGATTTTTTAACTTAATAATGTCTCCCATGTTTGTTGAAAGTGAAAATAATAGTTTAGCTCTTAATATAACTGTTTATAATAAAAACGGGGCTTCTAATTTTTCATTTTTAGAAAAAATAAATACTAATAACTCGATTTTTGAAAATGAAAGATTTGATATTTTTGTTGTTAGAAAAAATGTTATGTTGCCATTTAATATTCATCTATTAAAGTTTATTAAACACACATATCCTGGAACTAATACAGCTATGTCTTATGAATCTAGGATTATTGTAACCACGCAATCATCTACATGGAAAGCTAATATAGAGATGAACAAACCGTTTAGATTTATGGGATACACTTTCTATCAATCATCATTTATTAACGACGGGTTTGAAAGAGCAACGGTATTATCAGTTGTTAAAAATATTGGACGAAACTTTCCGTATATATCTGTATTAATTATATTTTTAGGTTTTATAATACATTTGTTTTTATCAATGAAAAGGTTATTTAGATATTAAAATGATAAAAAATATTTATACTGTTATATGTTTGTTAGTACTTGTTGTTTTTATGTTATTAAATATTATTGTATTAAAAGTAAGTGAATATGATAATTTTTATGGACTTGCAATTTTACATGATGGAAGAGTTAAACCTTTAGGTGTTTTTGCAGAAGAAATCTTTAACAAAGTTAAACGACATCACAATTCATTGGAATTAATGGCTGATTTGATTTTTGATCCAAGCGTTTTTTGCAAAAAAAATATTTATCATATAAGAAACAGTGAAGTAAATATTAATCTTGGATTACCATTGAAAAGTGATTTTAATTTAGTAGAACTGCTCGATTCATTTAGAAAAAATATTGATCTTGTTACATCTTTAAAAAAACTAAATATCAATGTATTATCGAATTCTCAAAAAGAATTGTTAGATTTATATTCTTTTGTTTTTTACTTAGTTGATATTGGAACGTCGTTTGACTTATTTTTATTTAATGATGATATTTCAAAAAATTTTTCAAAAAATATAACTTCTAAATATTCTTTAGCCAATGAATTGGGAGAAACATCCAAGGATTATATATTAGTGGATGACGCGTTATATTGTATTAAGTTAATACCATTGAATGACACCGAATGGTTAGGTTTAAATTCATTTTTTAAAAAAATGGGTTATAAAAGCAATAAAGAATTAGATGTATTAAGAGACGCACATTATTATTATTCAATAAAAGACATTAAAAAGTGGAATCAGGAATGTGGAAAATTTAATAACATTACTAAAATAAACCTTTCAAAAAAAAGTAAATTATTAATTAACGTAGAGATATTTTATAATAATTTAATGCTAATGCATAAAAGTTGTATTAGCTTTTTTTTATGTTTTTTGTTTATTGTTTTTTTAAGAAGAAGTTATTATTCTTTAACATTTAATTTATCTATGATTTTATTTACGCTAGGAACTATTTTAATCTTTCTAGATATTCTATTTAGAATAATTATAACACAAAAAGTTCCTATAACTTCGCTATATGAATCCATAATATTTGTTAATTTTATTTTTGCTATGTATTTTGTTATATTAAATATAATTAGAGATGATGTTGAAGGTTATAAAAATATTTTTTTATTTAGTTCTGCGTGTTCTTTTATATTAAATTTAGTAGCGATTAAGATTAGTTTTGGTGGAAATAATATAGTCAACGTTATGGCTGTATTAAATACAAATTTTTGGCTTACAATACATGTTTTAACAATTTCTGTAGGGTATGGGTTATGTTTGATATGTGGATTTTTTAGTCATATTTATTTATTTTTTTTATTAAATAAAAATGTAAATATTAAAACACTTCAATTCTTATATAATCTTGTATTTAGTTTTGTATTGTTTGCATTGTTTTTTTCATTTGTAGGCACTTTGATGGGTGGAATATGGGCAGATCAATCTTGGGGACGATTTTGGGGTTGGGATCCAAAAGAAAATGGAGCTTTATTTATTGTTTTATGGTTAACATTAACTCTTCATGCAAGGATATCAAACATTATTTCAGAATTATTTTTTGTAATTTGTGTTATATTAAACATTATAATCGTGTTCTTAGCATGGTTTGGTGTTAATTTATTGAATATAGGGTTACATTCTTATGGTTTTATAGAAAATATGGAGAAATTTTTATACATTCTTATATTTTTTGAGTTTCTATTTATAAGTTCTTTTCTTGTTTATTATAAAATGATTAAAGAAACTTGGATAAAAACCAATTAATATAAATACGATATTTGTTTTAAGAAATTATTATGAACATAATATATATTTTGATACCATTAACAATGTTTGTGCTAATAATTGCTATTTATTTTTTCTTTTGGGCTGTGAATGGCAATCAATTTGATGATTTTGATAGCCCTGCTTATCATATTATTATTGATGATAAGAAAAATAAAATTAACAACTTTTAATTTTTATAATATTATGAATACAACACTTAACAAAATTGATAATGTAGTTTACAACTACAAAATAATTAAAAAGTTTACTATAATGACAGTTATTTGGGGAATTTTTGGCATGGCTGTCGGATTTTTTATTGCACTGGAATTAATTTGGCCGGATTTAAATAATAATATACCATGGTTATGTTATAGTAGATTGCGTCCATTGCATACTAATTTAGTAATATTTGCTTTTGGTGGATCTGCTTTAATTGCTACATCTTTATATGTTGTTCAAAGAACTTGCCAAACTGCGTTGTTTTCTGATAAATTGGCTGAGTTTGTTTTTTGGGGTTGGCAGTTGATTATGTTATTAGCATTATTTACCTTGCCTAATGGATATACAACATCTAAAGAATATGCAGAATTAGAATGGCCTATTGCTATATTTATGGCAATAGTTTGGGTTTCTTATGCTATAGTTTTTTTTGGAACAATAGTGAAAAGGCAGATTGCTCATATTTATGTTGCTAATTGGTTTTATGGAGCTTTTATAATAACAGTAGCTTTACTACATATAGTAAATCATCTGGCCCTTCCAGTATCGTTATTAAAATCTTATTCTATTTATGCTGGCGCTGTTGATGCAATGGTCCAATGGTGGTATGGGCATAATGCCGTTGGATTTTTATTGACAGCAGGATTTCTTGGTATGATGTATTATTTTGTTCCAATTCAAGTTGAAAGACCAGTTTATTCATATAGATTATCAATTGTGCATTTTTGGTCTTTAATAGGAATTTATATGTGGGCTGGAGCGCATCATTTGCATTATAGTGCATTACCTGATTGGGTACAATCAATAGGTATGGTTTTTTCTTTAATGCTGTTAGCTCCATCATGGGGTGGTATGATTAACGGTATAATGACATTTTCTGGAGCATGGTATAAGCTTAAAACAGATCCAATTTTAAGATTTTTTTTAACATGCTTGACTTTTTATGGCATGTCTACATTTGAAGGTTCTTTTATGGCTATAAAAACAGTAAATAGTTTATCTCATAATACAGATTGGACAATTGCGCATGTTCATTCTGGTGCATTGGGGTGGGTTGCTATGATATCTATAGGTTCAATATATGTCTTAATTCCCAGATTGTTTAATAAAAAACAAATGTATAGTATTAATATGATAAATATTCATTTTTGGTTGGCTACAACTGGCGCTGTCCTGTATGTTGTTGCTATGTGGGTTTCTGGCATTATGCAAGGTTTAATGTGGAGAGCTATTAGTGATGATGGAACACTTACCTATGCTTTTATAGAAGTTGTTATAGCATCTCATCCGTTTTACATCATGAGAGCTATTGGAGGACTTTTATTTCTTATAGGGATGTTCTTAATGTTATTTAATATTTTAATGACAATTAGAACAAAAAAAGTATCATTTTCAGAATTTTCTTCAGTAGGAGCTGTAATATGAAACATGAAGTTATTGAAAAAAATATAGGATTAATGGGGCTTTTGATTTTTTTGATAGTAAGCATAGCTGGGTTGGTTGAAATTGTACCGCTGTTTTTTGAATCTGATGTTCATAAACCAATCAAGGGATTAACTCCAACCCCAGCTTTAGAATTAGAAGGTAGAGATATTTATATTAAAGAAGGTTGTCATGTTTGTCATACACAAATGGTTAGACCTTTGTATGCTGAGACAAAACGTTATGGATCATATTCCGTTGTTGGCGAGTCTGTGTACGAAAGACCTTTTTTATGGGGATCAAAAAGAACTGGTCCTGATTTGGCAAGAATTGGTGGTAGATATAGTGACGATTGGCATAGAATACATTTGAGAAATCCTAGATTATTAGTTCCTGCATCAAAAATGCCGGCTTATCAATGGTTAAAAGATAGATTTTTGAATGAAAACAATGTTGCTAAAAAAATGAATGTTTTGAGAAAATTGGGAGTACCATATAGTGACAAAGATATTGAGAATTCTTCAAAATTTATAAAAGGCAAAACTGAGGAAGATGCGTTGATTGCGTATTTACAACAATTAGGATTAGCTTACAAAAAATCTAAATAAAAATGTTGTTTGAATTGTTTAAATGTCTTAATTATTTATTATTAAGATATTTCATGAAAAACAGTACTATTAATTAATTTATTTTAAACGGAGATGATTTTGTGAGTACTTTTTTGAATATTTATGTTATAAGTCTTGTTGTTTTTAGCATATTGCTTTATAGCGCTATTATTTATTTTAGCAGAACTGCTAGCCAGGATAACGAGCAGCACGGTCATTCTTTTGATGGCATAACTGAATTAAATGAACCATTGCCATTATGGTGGTTATGGATGTTTATAGTAAGTATTATTTTTTCTATAATTTATTTGTTTTTGTATCCAGGCCTTGGTAGCTACAAAGGATTTTTAGGTTGGACTTCCCATAATGAATGTAATACTGATATGTTAAAAAATGAAAAGTTATATAATTCTATATATATTTCTTATAGCAAAGAAAGTATAGAAAATTTATCTAAAAATCCAAAGGCATTAAAAATTGGAAGAAGTTTATTTAGCAATAATTGTGCGTTATGTCATGGCTCTGATGCTAAGGGTGGGCATGGTTTCCCAAATTTAACAAATAATAAGTGGTTATATGGTGGGACCCCAAATGAAATTAAAACCACAATAACCAATGGCAGACATGGTAAAATGCCACCATATGCATCTATTATTATGACGGATTCTGACATTCAATCTACGGCGTGGTATGTTTTATCATTAAGTTTACCATATATTTCAGAAAGATTAACAGATAAAGGAAAATTAAAATTCATTTCTATTTGTTCTGCTTGCCATGGAATAAATGCCAAGGGTAATAAGTTTATAGGTGCTCCAGATCTGACCGATCCACAATGGATTCATGGTGGAAAAATTGAAAATATTGTATATACAATAAAAAATGGTAGACAAGGTATCATGCCTGCGCATAAAGATCTTTTAAATAAAGAACAAATACATCTACTAACTGCGTATATTTATTCATTAAATAGAATTTAACAATTGTGAAAAGCAAATCTTTATATCAAAGTAAGAAAAATTTTTATACTGATCCTATTAATGGTAAGTTTAACAACATTAGACTTTTTACTATGGTGGTGTCTGCTAGCATTTTTTTTGTATTACCATGGATTAATTTTAATGCTAGACAAGCATTCTTGTTTGATGTTGAGTTTAATAGATTTAATCTATTTGGATTAGTTTTTTGGCCACAGGACTTTATATTGCTAGCGTTATTTTTAATATTTTGTGTTATATCATTGTTTGCTATGACAGTGTATTTTGGCAGAGTGTGGTGTGGGTTTTTGTGTCCGCAAAGTGTTTGGATTAAAATGGGCGAGTTTATAACTAGATCGATTGAAGGCAAGAGGCTGCGTAGATTTAAGTTAGATGCATCTGTTTTTAATTTTCATAAGGTTTCTATAAAAATATTTAAACATATTTTTTTATTGGCATTATCTTTTTTAACAGCGTTTACATTTATAGGTTTTTTTGTCCCTATTAGATTATTGTTTGAGTTGTTTATTAACTTAAATGTGATGTCTTATAGTTTTTTTTGGATTTTGTTTTTTTCAATAATAACGTATTTAAATATTTTTTGGTTTAAAGAGCAATTTTGTTTTTTAGTTTGTCCTTATGCTAGATTACAGAGCGTTATGTTTGATGAAAATACTTTGATAGTTTCTTATAACGTAGTTCGTGGAGAAAAAAGAGGTGCCAGAAATAAAAATTTTGATTATGTTAATGCTGGACTTGGCGATTGTGTAGATTGTAAGAAGTGTGTAAATTGTTGTCCAACTGGAATAGATATAAGAGATGGATTGCAAATAGAGTGTATTAGCTGTGGTGCGTGTATTGATGCTTGTAATAGTGTTATGATTAAACTTGGTTACAAACCAGGGTTAATACGTTTTAAAGCAGAAGGCGACAAAAGAAGCACTGGCTTTTTATACAGTCGTATTAAATTATTTTTATATTGTTTATTGTTAGTTATATTGTTTTTAGCAATGTGTTGGATTTTTTCTACAAGAAATAATGTTTATTTCAGTTTTGCTAAAAGTCAATATCAATTAGTTAATGTAACTAAAGATAATTTTTTAGAAAACGAATTTTTATTTAAAATTATGAATAAGTCTGAGAATGATTCATATTATAAGATATTTATTGAACCAGATATTTTTGATTTAAATAAAAAAGAAGTTTTTTTAAAATCAGGTGAGTTAATTAACATTTCTATAACCTTGCGTATAAAAAATGGTTTTTATAAAAAAAATTTTATTAATATAGTATTTAATATAGTTGATTCTAATTCTGGTAAATTTGTTAAAAAAGATAGTAAATTTATTTTGTTTGATGGTGATTTTAATGAATGAAGATATAAAATGTTTTCATTGTGGTTTAAAGGTGCAGGTTAATTGCACTTACTCTTTAAACATAGATAACAATATACGTTTTATGTGTTGCAGGGGATGCATGTTTGTAGCAAAATTCATTATTGATAATAATTTTGGTGAGTATTATTTATACAGAACCGATTTTAGTAAAACAGCAGATGAAGAATTACATAATAAAAATTATATTTACGATAGTTTGGCATATAAAACTAAGTTTATATACAAAAAGGAGAATTATGATTATTTGGTTCTAGCTATAGATGGTATAACATGTGCTGCATGTACATGGCTTATTGAACAACATTTAAAAAAAAT
>CAYHDJ010000003.1:0-26535 GCA_964355565.1 uncultured Enterobacteriaceae bacterium | reverse complement strand
GCGCATAGGACCCACCCGATACCATCCCGAACTCGGAAGTTAAACTATGCTGCGCCGATGATAGTATGAAAATGCGAAAGTAGGTCACTGCCAGACATTTTTTTTTTCTTTTTTGCAAGATGCTTCATTATAATATAAATGATCTTTGACACATGTTTGTTTTTTCTGTCATTGTCAAATTTTATATTAAACGTTTTTATATACTTATTATCATTATAGTCTTTTGCAAGTTCTTTATATTCAATATTACTTTTTGTATGCTTTATTTTATATATTTTATAATCTGGTAAACGTAGTTGTTCATTGGTCAATAGCGTTATACATATATTATGTTTCTTTTCTATCTTAAAAAGGTAGTATTTCTTAATATTAGTCAAATATGTCATCAGTTTGATAGGTACTTCAACATTTATCTGTTTAGCATTAAAAGATTCTTCTTCAATTGATCTCAAAATTTTTCTACTCAATGTTTCCATGTTATCAATTTTTCCTGTACCATTGCACCTAATACATACATCTTGACTAGACTCAGATAATGATGATTTAATACGTTGTCTAGACATTTCCAGTAACCCAAATTTTGATATTTTATTTATTTGTATTTTAGCCTTGTCTAAAGATATTAAGTCTCTTAATTCTTTTTCTAAAACTTTCTGGTTAGAAATATCTGGCATATCGATAAAATCAACAACTATTAACCCACCTAAATCTCTTAAACGCATTTGTCTAGCTATCTCATTTATAGCTTCCAAGTTAGTTTGTAACGCAGTTTCTTTTATGCCCAAGCATTTATTAGATTTAGCTGAATTAACATCTATGGATATTAATGCCTCAGTACTATCCAATATAATTGATCCACCAGATGGAAGAAATATTTCTCTTTTAAAAGCCAACTCTATTTGTTGTTCGACTTTATATTTACTGAATAATGGTATATTGTCATTATACAATCTAATTTTGCCTATAAAATCTGAACTTATGCTATTCAAATGTTTATATACACAATTAAATATTTCAATATTATCAATAATTATGTCTTTTACATCAGATCTTAAATAATCCCTAATAGACCTCACTATTAAATCACTTTCCTCATGTATCAAGGATGGAGCTGGTAAGCGTTTATATAAATCCTCTACTATTTTATATTGAGACAATAAGACATTTAAATCCCAAGTGAGTTCTTCTAAATTCTTATTCATCCCAGCCGTTCTTACTATAATTCCCATATCATCAGGTATATTAATATTTGTTAGTTTTTCTTTTAAATCGTTTCGTATTTTACCATCTATTTGTTTTGATATACCTTCTAAACTCGGACTACTAGGCATTAAAACTATGTATGATCCGGCTAAACTGATATACGTGGTTAATGCGGCACTTTTTTTATCTCGTGCGTCTTTTTCTACTTGAACTATTAATTCCTTGCCTTTAATTATTGAGCTTTTATCAACAATTGGTGTAAAATTAAAGTAATCATTAGTAATTTCTTTAAATGGCAAAAATCCATCTTTGTCAGCACCATATTTCACAAACACAGCATCTAAGCTAGGCTCTACTTTTGTAACGATGCCTTTATATATATTACCTTTTTTAGATATGTTTTTTTTATTTTCTAACTCCAAGTTAGATAAATATCCATTTTCAAGGACTGCTAGACGTGTTTCGTTAAATTCATTCTTATTTATAAGTATTCTTTTCATTATTTGTCTGTTTAAAAATATTTAGCATATATAAGTTACATAAAATAAATCAATATTTATATTTATTGTAAAAATAATAACTAAAGTATGATGATGTTATTTTATTTTGTAATTCAATTTTTTTATTAAAAATTAGTTCCCGTATAATAAAATTGGTATAAAAAGCTTTTGGTATAATTTTTTCCTTTATGTTTAAAAAATAAAAATTTTTTAAAAAATTTTTAATCTCATCACTGCAGTTAACTATTCCTATAAAGCTTGGCGTGTCATCTAATTTTAAGGAATTAATATTTTTTATTTTTCTGTAATTAAAAGATATTAATTTATTATTATTATAAGTAGAAATACAATAATGTAAAAATCCATTATTGTCTGTTGATATTATTAGAATATTTTCATTTTTATATTTTATAAAAGCTTCCGCGCTTATTGTTAGTAACGATGATACTCTCAGAACAGGCAATTTCCAAATAAACGATAAACAACGAACCAGTGATATTATTGATCTAACATTTGTTTGACTGTTTGGATAATCTCCATAAACTATATAATCTAGGTCTTGATAGGATACGTTATTTGCTAACATTATATTATTTATAATTTGAATAATGTCTTTTATTGTATATATTTTATTTATAAATTCTTTATAATAAATGTTATATTTTACTTTTATAGATACAGAAAAAAGATTATGTGCACTTTCTATACATAATAAACTTAGTGTCATAAAATATTTTTTAATAAAATTAATTAATTTAATTTTATTTCAGCCAAAAATTGATTTTTAAGTTTATTTTGTATTATATCCATGGATATATTAATATCTTTGTCTAATAAAGTATAAGCTGTGCTTTGAAATTTAAACCGAAATGTAACACTTTGATTATTTTCATCTTTTGGATAAAAACAATCTATGAACATTACTTTTGTTAAATTTGGAATGTTTAAACTTTTAATAAAAATAAAAATATCATGATAGATAATGTTTTTTTTTACTATTATAGATAAATCTCTTATAGAGCTTGGATATTTTGATATAGATGAAAATTTTTGTACAAAAACATTTTTTTTAATATCTAAATTCATTGTAAAAGCTAAAACATCTTGTTTAATAGAATAATGTTTTAAAATATTCTTATTTATTAAACCTATATTTCCACATATCTCATCATCAATAATTATAGAGGCATTGATATTTGTATCAAAAAATTGATAATTAGATTCTAATAAAACAATGTCATTTATTCTATATATAAATGAAAACATATTTTTTAAAACTTTTTTTAATAAAAAAAAGGTTTCTATATGATCAATTTTTTTTTTAGTTATTACAGCTGATAATACATTACTATATTTCAGTTTAAATTTGTCATGAAAATATATATTACCTAATTCAAATAATCTAAGGTCAAAATTTTGTCTATTTAAATTAAACACTAAAGAATTAAGTAATCCGCAAAATAGATTTGTTCTCATAACATTCATTTTTTCTGATAATGGATTTTTTATAAAAATTTCATTCTTTTCAAAATTAAAAAATTTATTTGATATAGCATCAACAAAACTATATGTTATTATTTCACTAAATCCATTATTTATCAATAAATGTTTCAATTCTATAACATAATTGTCAAATTTATTGTTATTAATAGAATTAATTTTCAATGGTATTTTAATTATATTGTTATAACCATAAACTTTAATTAATTCAGCTATAATATTTTCTTCTATATTTAAATCTGTTCTATAATCTGGTATTTTAAAAATTAAAGTAGATTTATTACTTTTATGAAAAAAATCAAACTTTTTGGTACACATATATATATTAGATTCATTTAAATCAAAGCCTAATATAGAAAATAATCTACATTTATTTACAATTATTTTTTTTTCTTTCGGTAAATAATTTTTATTAATAAATGATATTGTGCATGATTGTTCACCATTTAATATAGTAGATATTAGGTTTGCTACATAATCTAATGCTACGTTTACTAACTTAAAATTTACTTTATTAATAAAACTCTTGGACGCATTGGTATTTATATTGTTTGTGCGACACATAAGTTCTATATAATAACTTTTAAAATAAGCGCTTTCTAACAAAATGTTTGTGGCTGTATTATAGATTCTTGACGAATAGGACCCTATCACTCCAGGGATAGATATAATATTATTATTAGACTTAATCAAAAATGTGTTTTTCATTATTTCTATTTTTTCATTATTTATTGTGTAAAAATAAAAATCGTAAGTTGAATGACAAATTTCTATATTTTTATCTATAACATTTAAATTATACCCGTGTAATGGCTGGCCAAATAATAAAGTGACATAATTTATTAAATCAACAATTGGATTTACTATTTTAATATCATTGTTTAATAATGTATTGGTAATATATAATGGTAAAGATTTTGTCAGATCTATATTTTTTATTATCTTACATGAATACATTGGACAAAAATCAACATTTGAAATAATAATGTCAAGATCTTTATGTTTACTGTGTAGATAACGTTTTTTTTTTAAAAAAACTGGTAAAATACTGTTATCATATTTAGTTATTTCATTCAAAATGCTAAATATATTTAAGCAGTCAATTCTATTATATGGTATATTTATATCTAAAAGTCCTTCAGACTCAAATGATTCAAAACCACACAGCGTTAGTTTTTTTGCAAAATTAATTAAGTTTATTTTTTTATCAGTAAATTTTTCAAGTAAATCGGTACCTATTTTCATAAATTAAAATTGTTTTAAAAAATCCAAATTATTCTCAAAAAATAATTTAATATCATTTATTTTGTGTTTTATCATTGTTAATCTTTCAACTCCAAGTCCAAATGCGATACCAGTATATATGTTGGAATTTATTTTACATTCTTTAAGTATAAATGGGTGAACAACTCCACATCCTAACACTTCCAGCCATCCACTGTTTTTACAAAAGTAACATTTACTTCCTAAACAATGCACACATTTTATATCAACTTCAAAAGATGGTTCTGTAAATGGAAAGTATGATGACCTAAATTTTATATCAATAGGTTCATTGAAAAAAAATTTAAAAAATTCTAAAATAATAAATTTCAAATTACCTAAAGAAATATTCACATCAACTACCAAACCTTCTATTTGATGAAACATTGGAGTGTGAGTTATATCATAATCACGTCTATAAACTTTACCGTAAGATAAAACTTTTATAGGTGGAACTAATTTTTTCATTAAATGAATTTGCATATTTGAAGTGTGTGTTCGTAATAAAATGTAGTCATTTATATAAAATGTATCCTTAATATTTCTTGCTGGATGATCGATTGGCATATTTAAAGCATCAAAGTTATAATATGCTGTATCTATTTCCTTGCCTGCCTCAATAATAAAACCATATTCTGAAAAAAAATTATATATTTTATATATAGACTGATTTATTATGTGAAGTGATCCAAGATCACAACCCTTACTTGGAACAGTTACATCAAATTTTTGTTTTTTTTGATTGTTACTTATATCAGTCTTTTTAACGAGAATGTTTTTGCTGATAACAGTTTTAATATTATTGAGCTTTTTAATATAATCTTTTTTCTTTTCTAAAGGAACATCATTAAATGTTTTAAAAAGCTTATTTATTTTACCATATCTGCCAATATATAATGAGCCAATTTTATTTAAATCTGTTAAATTGTTTATATTAGATAATTCCAAGTTCCACGAAATTAAAATATCATCAATATCATCACATTTCATAATTAACTTTATTTTATAGAAATTTTTTCAGAGATAATTTTAAAAGAATTAAAATCATTATCAATTATATTAGATAATATTTTTCTATTTATATTAACATGATGTTCTTTTAGCTTAAAAATAAAATTACTATATGATAATCCACATAACCTAGCAGCAGCATTTATTTTTAATATCCAATTTTGTCTCATCACTCTTTTTTTAGCCTTTCTATCTCTATAAGAATATTGGTGCGCTTTTATAACAGCCTGCTTTGCTACTCTAAAAACCTTACTTCTGGCACCATAATACCCCTTTGCTTGCCGTAATATTTTCTTGTGTCGTTTTCTGGCTTGTACGCCTCTTTTTACTCTACTCATGTTTGTTGTTTCCTTCTAAAATCAAATATATAATAAAGATCTGTTTAAAGTTTTTTTATGTGAACTGCTGACACATATTAATGGTCGCAAATGTCTTTTTCTTTTAGACGTTTTTTTTGTTAAAATATGTCTCAGGTGTGATTGTTTATGTTTGTAGTTACCGTGTTTGGTTTTTTTAAAACGTTTATATGCACTTTTATGAGTTTTTATTTTCATAATATATTCCAAAAAATTATTTTTTAGATGAACAAATTATAGTTACAATATTTTTTCCTTCAAATTTTGGTGGCATTTCTACTTTATAACAGTCTGCTAAATCAAAACATATTTTTTTAATTAACTCAAGCCCATTATCTTTATGAATAATCTCCCTGCCTTTAAAACATATAGTTATTTTTATTTTATTTCCATTTAATAAAAAATTTTTAATATTTTTTAATTTTATCAGGTAATCATTATTGCCAGTACTTGGCCTAAATTTCACTTCTTTTACTTTTATTTCTTTTTGTTTTTTTTTTGCTAAAGATTTCTTTTTATTAGTAGAAAATTGAAATTTTCCATAATTCATAATTTTGGCTACAGGCGGAACTAGTTTGGGTTGTATTTCCACCAAATCTAAGTTGGCATCAATAGCCATTTTTAATGCTTCTTCTAATGATACAACACCAATTTGCCGTCCTTTTTCATCTATCAGTCTAAGTTGAGAGGATTTTATTTCTTTGTTAATTCTATTTTTAATATTGGTCTCCTTCTTTTTAATAAAAAACAAATGATGTTAAAAAATATTTAAGTTTTAACTCTACTATTTTATTACTAGATGCAGATCTTATAGATACAGATTTGTTATCATGCTCTTTCCTACCCAATGTTATAATATATGGTATTTTTTGCAAAACACATTGTTTTATCTTGTATTCCAATCGTTCATTACCAAAATATATTTCAACATTATACTTATTTTTTATTATATTATAAATATTTTTTGCATAAAATAAATATTTGCTGCTAATGTAAATGATTTTAATTTGTATTGGTGAAATCCAAAATGGTAATAAACCGGAATTATTTTCTAATAAAACTCCAACAAAACGTTCTATTGATCCAAGTATAGCTCTATGTAATATTATAGGATATGACATAACTCCATAATACTCTGTAAATTTAGCGTTTAATTTACAACTAGTAAAAAAATCTACCTGAATAGTACCACATTGCCATAAACGATTAAAATTATCTCTTAATGAAAACTCAATTTTTGGACCATAAAACGCACCATCATTGGAGATCGAATATTCTAAGTCTAAACATTTTATTACATCTTCTAAAATTTTTTCAGCAATTTTCCAAATTGATAAATTAGTTAATATATTATTAGGTTTCTTTGACAATACAACCTTAAATTTATTAAATCCAAATTTATAATATGTGTTTTTTAAAATCTGAATAAATTGAACTATTTCATTTTTAAGTTGATGCTCAGCGCAAAATATATGTCCATCATCTTGTGTAAAGTTTTTTAATCGCATTAATCCATGTAATGTTCCAGATAGCTCATTTCTAAAACATGAGCCAAATTCAGACAACCTAAACGGTAAATTTTTATAACTTTTTTGATAAAAACTTTTAAAAATATTAGCATGACATGGGCAACTCATAGGTTTTAAAACATTACTGCTAATTCCTGATGAATTAATAAACATGTTTTCCACAAATTTCTCTATATGTCCAGATTTTTTAAACAACGCATCTCCCAGCATAACTGGTGTATTTACTTCAAAATAATTAAATTTTTTTAAAATATTTCTTATTAAATTTTTAATCATAACAAAAATCTGCCAACCATTTTTATGCCAAAAAACCACACCTGGAGAATGATTATAAAAACTAAATAATTGCAATTGTCTACCAAGCAATCTATGATCAGATATTTTCAATCTGTTTGTTTTCACGAGATGATTGTATAAATCTGCTTTATTAACCCATACTGTACCATATATTCTTTTCAACATTTCGTTTTCATGGTTATTTTTCCAATAGGCTCCAGCAATTTTTGTTAATTTAAAATACTTTAAAAATTTAGTATTTGGAGCATGAGGCCCTTTACACAGGTCATCAAAATCGTCTTGTGAATAAATTGTTATAGGTTTACTAACATTGATATTTTTAATTATGTCTAATTTGTATTTATTACATGAAAAAATTTTTTCAGCCTGTGTTCGAGTTATAATTGTTTTCTCTATGTTAATACATTTTTTCACCAGTTTAGACATTTCTATTTCTATTATATGCAAATCATTAATAGATATTTTTTTATTTAAAAAAAAATCGTAATAAAATCCATCAAAAGTAACTGGACCTATAGACATATTAACATCAGGATAAAGTTTTTTAAGAGCATGAGCTAATAAATGAGCACATGAGTGTCTTATAATATTCAATGCTTTAGCATCAATTTTTTTTAAAAATTCAATAGACATATTTATAACAATTCTAGACGAAATGTCTACACTTAAATTATTAGCATTGCAAAATACAAAAAATTCAAATGAATTGTTAAATATAGTCTTGCATAATTCAAAAAAAAATAAATTTTTTTTAACAAAGCTGGTCTGATTATTGTTTACTAGTGTTATCATATATAATTTAAAATTAATGGCTATTTCAAATTGTTTATATATATTATACAATTAGGTTATAAGATAGTATATAAAAACTTACTCAATGTTAGAATTATTTATTTCAACATGTTTAAAATTAAACATTCATAATAATATATATATAGGATATAGCGGCGGATTAGATTCTAGTGTATTATTACATATATGTTGTACAATATTTAAAAAGCCGCTGTTTAAAATAAAAGCTTTACATATAAATTATTCACATAACCCTAAATCACAAAATTTATTAAAATTTTGTAAATATGAATGTAATAGATATAAAATACCACTCATATATTTTTGTGCTGATAGCAAATTGATTAAAAGTAACATTGAACATAAATTACGCGTTATCAGGTATAACTTGTTCTCTAATATTATAAAGAAAAATAGCAGTTTTTTAATTGCTCACCATTCTTCAGATTTATTTGAAACGTTTTTATTGAATTTTGTGAGAGGATGTGGTTTAAATGGGCTACTGGGTATTAAAGACAAACTAACTCAAAAAAATATTAATATAATCAGACCACTTATTCATGTTAATAAAAATGATATATACGATTATGCATTTAAAAATGATATAAATTATATTATAGATTTTAGTAATTTTGATGTCATGTTTAGTAGAAACCTCATAAGATTTAAAATAACTCCACTTCTTGAAACAAAATGGCATAATTTTAACAGAACCGTAGTGCGCTGTATAAATATATTAATGTCAAATAAAAATTTTACGTATACACGGTGTAAATATATGTTTGATGATCATTTATTTAGTATTAATTTTTTAATAATAGAATCATTAAAAAAGGTTCCTGTTTTTATAAGATATGAAATAATAAGAATTTGGATTAAAAAAAACAATCTAAAGGCTCCTACTTATTTGCATTTGCTTGAAATAGATAAAATTATACAAAACAATTTTAAGCATAACCAAAAAATAAAAATTGATAACTATTTAATAGTTAGAGGTATAAAAAATATTTACATAGTTAGAGAAGAGTTTTTTTTAAAAAAAGACAATTATTTTTTAAAAAATTTTAATATATTTTTTTTTGAAAAAAAAACATATATACGTAGCAACATATTAAATCTTAGCTTTATATTTAACCAACATAACACTTTGATACTTGGCACACATAATCCACTTATAAAATACAATAACTTAATTTTTGTTGTCTTTGGGATCTGGAGATCCAGATTTTATAATTGTTTTCTAAAAAAATATATGAGAGTGAAATTTTTATTATAAATTGTTTATATATATATTATTATGGATAATAGCGCCTCCAATACAATAATTGTTTTTATAGAAAACTATGGACTGTCCAGGTGCAATACATGTTTGTGTTTTTTTAAATGTTGTTACATAAGCTTTAAACGTTGTATTCCATGATACCAATGCCAGATCCTGCCGCTCAGAATGTCTTATTTTAAAATAAAAAATAATTTTTTTTTTATTAAATTTAAAGCTTAATTTTTTAATAATTATTTTATATGAGCTTAATAAAGCCTTATTACTTGTAACATATAAAATATTTTGTTTGTTATTTTTTTTTAAAATATATAATGATTTTTTTTCTAATGGAATATGTCTTAATTTTTGTCCAACAGTATAAAAAAAAAGTCCATTATGAGTACCTATATGCAATTTTTTTTCATTTATTATTAAACCTATATTTTTTTTTAGATACTTTTTAATGAATGAATCAAATTTTTTTTCACCTATAAAACATATTCCGGTGCTAGATTTTTTATTAAGATTAATAAGTTTTATAAATTTCATTAAAATTCTTGATCTGATTTTTGTAAAATTAATAAGTGGAAAAATTATTTTATTTTTAATTTTGTTCTTTATTTTATACAAAAAATAACTTTGATCTTTCTTCACATCAAAACATTTATGTAATATATGTTTATTTTTATTAAAAGATATTCCTGAATAATGACCTGTTAACAAAAAATCAAACTTTAAAATATACAAAGCATAATAAATAAAAAATTTAAATTTTATTTCTTTGTTACATAAAACATCAGGATTGGGAGTTAATCCATTTTTTAGTTCTTTTAAAAAAATTAAAAAGACATGTTGCCAATATAAGTCAGTGTAGTTAAGCATATGAATTTTTATATTTATATCTTTACATATTTTTTTTACATAAACTAAATCCATTTTTACTAAACAAAAATTGTTATTAAAAGAATTCCAATTTTTAATGAAGACTCCTTCAATATAAAAAAGATTTCTCTTCATTAAAAATAATACAGTTGATGAGTCTATTCCACCAGAAAATAATACAACCATTTTATTTTTACTATGATTCATATAATTGCATGTATCTAACATATTTGATATCTAATAAATTATATATTTTATTTCACACAAATGGTATAATAAAAAAATCTATGTGTAATAAGAAACAAAATGACACAACAATACATTCCAGAAATTATTGAAAAAACCATGCAAAACCATTGGTTAAAAAACAATTTGTTTAAATTAACAAATATTAAACAAAAAAATAAATACTATTGTTTATCTATGTTTCCATACCCAAGTGGAAAATTACATATCGGACATATTAGAAATTATACTATTGGAGATATAATATCTAGGTATAAAAAATTGTTTGGATATTGTGTTTTTAATCCAATAGGATGGGACGCATTTGGTATGCCTGCAGAGAATGCTGCACGTGACAACAATGTATCACCAAGCATCTGGACAAAAAAAAACATTTCATTTATGACAAAACAATTAAAAACGCTAGGATTTAGCTTTGATTGGAATAGAGAAATAAATACATCTTCAAGCAGTTATTATAAATGGGAACAAATGTTTTTTATAAAATTATATGAATCTGGTATAGTATATAAAAAAAATGCATTCATAAATTGGGATCCGATAGATAAAACGGTTTTAGCTAATGAACAAGTTATAGATGGTAAAGGTTGGCGGTCAAATGCAACAATAGAGAGACTAAAAATACCTCAATGGTATATTAGTATTACAAAATATGCTGACTTGCTATTTGATGATTTAAAAAAATTAAATAATTGGCCAACCAAAGTTATAGATATGCAAAAAAATTGGATAAATAAAAAAATCGGTTTTCAAATAAAATTTTTGTTTAAAAAAAAATGTCTATTTATTTTTTTAGAAAATTTACTATTTGTAAAAGATATTATTTTTATAAATATCCATATTGAAAATGATATAATAGATTTTATAGGTAAAAAGAATATACATCAATTTTTAAATAATCCATTAAATAATTTTAAAATACTATTGTTTATAAACAAACCAGATTCAGAGTGTTTATCAATTTATAATTCTATAAATAAAACAAATTTTTCAATTAATGATATAATATTTGTAGAAAACACTGAGTTAAAAATAGCCATTACTAAATGTGCAAAAAAAACACTTAGTTTAAATAATTTAGATAACAACGATATTGAATTATTATTTTTTACATTATTTAAAAAGAACAGCAATATAAAATTGACCATCAACTATAATTTAAAGGATTGGTGTATTTCAAGACAACGATATTGGGGCGTTCCAATACCAATTTTTTATTGTAAAAAATGTGGTATAATGACTGAAAAAATTGAAAAATTGCCAGTAAAATTACCAACTATTCATAAAAAAATTTATAAGAATATTTCACTAAAAAACAACAAAAAATTTTTACATGTTAATTGTCATAAATGTAATAATATAGCATTAAGAGAAACAGATACATTTGATACTTTCTTTGAGTCATCGTGGTATTATTTAAAATATATATGCCATAAAAAAAATTTAAATAGCAATGATTTAAATCTGTGGCTTCCTGTTGATCAATACATTGGTGGAATAGAACATGCAAATCTACATTTAATATATTCTAGATTTTTTTTTAAAGTTATGAAAGATTTTAAAATAGTACACTATGATGAACCATTTAAAAATTTATTAACACAGGGTATGGTTCTAATGAATGGATCTAAAATGTCAAAATCAAAAGGAAACATAATTGATCAAGAATTTTTAGTATCCAAATATGGCGCTGATACGTTGCGATTATTTATAATGTTTTCTGCACCACCAGAACAGTCTTTTGAATGGAATGACAATGGCATATTAGGTTGTAAAAAATTTTTAGACAAAGTATGGGGTTTATCTGTCAAAGTATCAGAAAATTATCCAATCGTATATGAAAATTTTTTAGAACAAAATTTAACTAACGCTCAACAAAAAATAATAAAAATATATAATGATATATTAGACGACATTAAAACCATCATAACCACCAAAATGTCATTCAATGTTGTTATAGCTAACTTAATGAAATTAACAAATATGTTAATGAAATTCCACAGTAATGAAAAACTTGATCATCAAATAGGCAATTTGATCTTGGAAAATTTAATAGTTTTATTATACCCTTTCGCACCACATATAACACATTATATATGGTTGTATATTTTTAAAAAGCACACAAATATTATAAATGAACAATTTCCTAACAAAATTGTTTTAAATAAAATAAACAAATTATCTAATAATATAGCTATACAAATAAATGGTAAATTTAGAAAATGTTTGGAATGTCATGAAAAAATTGACAAAGATTTATTAGTTAATAAAATATTGATTGATAAAGAGTTAAATAAGTTTTTAATAGAAAAAAAAATTAAACATGTTTTTTACAAAGAAGATAAATTAATTAACATTCTCACAGAATGATAATAGATGATTTCAATTTATTAAAATATTTAAAACCTAATATACAATTGTATGTTTTATCAGAAAATTCATTTAGAAGTAGAAAAATATTATATATAATAAAATACATAATTAAAAAGCAATTTTTATTTATAAATATAGAAGATAAAAGTATTTCTGATTTTGATGACATATTTTTTTGTAGAAAAATATGTTTTGTAATAGAAATATGTAAAAATGATTCAATAGTATTCAAACGAACAATTTTTTTTATAAACATAGCACTTAAAAAAAGTAGTTCAGTAATAATTATTTTAAATGAATATTTTAAAGAAAATATATTATATATATTAAAAAGTTTAACATTTAATTATCTAGTAATTAGATTTAACACTTTTGATAACGTATGTCTATATAAATGGTTTTACCAGTTTTCAATGTATAAAAATTTATACATAAATAAATATCAATTATTATATATTATAAATTTTTTTGGAAAAGATTTATGTTTTTTTATATCATCGCTAAACTTGTATAAAAATATTAAAAAAAATATAAAAATATTTTCATTAAAAGATTTGTTATTGATATCAAACCAAAAAATATATAAATCCATTAACTTATTAAATAAAACAAACAGAGATATTTTTTATAATCTCTATTTATATAAAAATTTAGATATTAGAAAGGATTACATCAACTCATTTCATAATATTATATACGCATATGATGATAAAAAATTTTACATTACTAAACTTGATAAAATTTTTATAAATTTAATTTTAATTTTACTAGATATAAACATTAAAAAAAATAATATAGGCATATCATGGTTGTTAATTTTTAATATTATAACCAGATTTGTATTTAAAAATACTTTATAATTTAAGGAAAATTTCTTTGATTAATTTAATATTGAATGTATTACAAAAAAATAAAGCATTAAACATAACGGTGCTAGACAAAAGAATGGATTTTATATACACAAATTATATTATACTAGCTACTGGTACATCCATAGTACATATAAAATATATCGTAAAAAACATAATTTCATTTCTTAAAAAAGAAATAAAATACAATATAACTAGCGTATCTGGAAGACATACTAATTGGGTATTAATAGATTGTGAGAATATTGTAATTCATATTATGATGAAAGAGATAAGAGACCACTACAAAATAGAATTAATTTAAAAAACAATGTTATCGAAAATTTTCAATACACTGCAAAAGCTAAATAATAAGAGCGTTTTACCTAAATACTTGTTTTTTTGCAATATTAGTAAATTTAATACTTTTTCTTTAAAAAAGATAATTATTTGGCTATTTTGTTATAATAAAAAAAACGATATGATATGTAAATCATGTTTGTCGTGTACTAATTTTAAATATAATAATCATCCAGATTATTATGAACTAGTGGAAAAAATAAATACAAACTACTTAATAAAAGACATAGAAAATATTATAATAACATCTTCAATGACCGCACATCTTAAAATAATTTTTTTAATATTAAATTCAGAAAATATATCACTAATACAAAAAATTATCAAAGTAATTGAAAAAGATGAAAAAATATTATTAATATTTTACTTTATAAAAAAGATAAATTATTACTTGAATGTTTTTCAAAAAATAAATTTTAACAATAACCTTTGTATACCAACATTAAAAGCGTTACATTCTTTTTTCAAAAACAGAAGCAATACATCTCTCTTTGATAAAATAAATAAAAATAATTATATCAACAAAATAAATGTAATAAATTCTTTTGTGATTTTTTTAAACTCAGCAATAACTCAAAAACACAAAAAATCGCACATTATTTTTAATACAAATTATACTACAGTACAAAAATTTAAAAATATTATTAAATTTGCAATTATTTATAAACACGAATTAATGCACAATTACAATTTAAATTTAACTTTTTTCATAAATTTTTTTACAACATATATGAAAAATCAGTGATTTTGTTCATCTGAAAAAAATATCTTCAATCCAATTAAAAAAATAAGAATTGAAATAAAAAAATGCCATGTTATATTCTCATTTAAAAAAATCCACCCAAAAACTGCAGCAAAAAATGGCGTAGTAAGTCCAGAAAATGTCATAAATGTTGCAGAAAAATATTTTAACAAATAACCGAATAAATTATAACATACTACATTGGAAATTATGCAAGATATACATGTATACAATAAAAAATTCTTCATCTCCAGTATTGGCGACGGATGCCATTCATCACCTAAAATTATAGAATTTAATAAAATAAAAAATCCTCCAAAAAACATGCTTATGCCATTAGCAAGAATAAAAGAATATCCCAATGTCAATATTTTTTTTAAAATAACCCATCCACATACACTAAAAAACACGGCAAACAATAAAGCTAGTTCAGATAAAGAAAAAATAAAAAAATTTTCAATCCTTAATTCTTCTGTTGTTTTAAAATAAACAATAGGTATTATGCCAATAAACCCAATTCCAATCCCAATTAATTTATTTCGTGTAATTTTTTCCTTTAAAACAAAAAATGAAATTAAAGCTGTTATAAATGGTGATAAGCTATATATTAAACACGCCTTTGACGACGACATATTTTTCAATCCCCAAATTTCAAAAGAATTTGTCAAATATATATTAAAAATTGTTAAACTTACAAAAAAAAAATAATGGATCCTTTTAATGCAAAAACTTTCACGCTTAAATATAAGAATAAATAAAATCATTAATAAACCTGAAACAAACATTCTAAAACCTATTAAAAAAAATGGTTCTGAATACATTAATCCAATTTTTTGTAAAGAGAAAATACTAGCAAACAACGCAAACAGAAAAAATACTAATAAAATATTTGTTTTTTTCAAATTGTATATATCTATAAGCTAAAATAAAATAATAACAAATTAAATATAGACAGTCAAAAGTTAAAAATATATAATTAAATTTAAAACAATGATTTTATAAAAACAGGTTTTATAATATGACTATAGATATAAATTTAAATAAAAAAGAGTTAGATGACAAAATAAAATTGCATAAAAATGATTGTGGATCAAGCGTTATGCAGATATCTTTATTATCTTTTGAAATAGATAATTTAACAAGTCATTTAAAAAATTTTAAAAAAGACAATCACTCAAAAATAGGTTTAATTAAAAAAGTTAATTTACGTAAAAATCTTTTAAAATATTTAAAAAAAAATAATAAAGAACAGTATCAATATATTACAAAATATTTGAATATTAGAAAATAAATTAAAAAGGATTATAAATTGTATATTAAAACTGAAATCAAAATACATAATGATATTTTGAATATTGAAGCTGGTAAAATAGCTAGAAATACAGCGTCATCAGTAATGCTAAATATTGACGGTACTACCATGTTAGTTTCTGTTGTATACACAATTGCGGAAGAAGCTGATTTTTTACCATTAAAAGTAGATTATTTTGAAAGATTTTATGCTAGCGGAAAAATACCATTTAATTATTTTAAAAGAGAAGGAAAACCAAGTGAAAGGGAAATTTTAATCTCAAGATTAATTGATAGATCAATAAGAGCCATGTTTCCAAAAAATCTAGGCTATGAAATACAATTAACCATAACAGTGTTATCAATAAATCATGAAATAAATCCAGATATTATTGCAATAAATGGGGCATCTATAGCCTTGGCTATGTCAGGAATACAATTCTCAGAAATTGCAGCCATTAGAATTGGATTTTGTGATAACTCAATTTTAATAAATCCTAAATCCAGCGAAATGAAAAAATCAAATGCAGAGCTAATTTTAGTTGGATCTGATAATAAAATAATTATGTTAGAAGGCAATTTTAATGAATTAACTGAAGAAAATTTGATAAATTGCATAAATATGGGTTTAAACACTATAGGTTCAATAATAACTTCAATAAAAGAAATTAAAAAATTAACAAATAATAATTTGCATAAAGAAAAAGATAACGAAAATGTATCCTATCAATTCCTAACACATAAATACGAAATAATATTTAATGATTTATATTTAAAATCAATTCATAACAAAGAAACAATTAAAAAATTAAAAACAGATTTAATTAATAAAGTACTAGTTGAAGAAAGCACTACAGTAAAAAAACATCACATAATAAATTTTTTTAATTATTTAGAAAAAAAAATAATAAGACATAGCATTTTAGAATCAAATATAAGAGTGGACAACAGATTACTTACTGAAATAAGATCTATAAATTCTGAAATAAACTTCCTAAGATCCACACATGGATCAGCTTTATTTACTAGGGGAGAAACACAATCAATAGCTACAATAACTTTAGGAACTCATAAAGATTCACAACTTGTAGATTGCCCATTTTTTTCTTGTTACAAAAAAAATTTTATATTACATTATAATTTTCCACCATACGCAGTAAATGAAATAAGCAGCACTAATATAATTAAAAGGCGTGAAATAGGTCATGGAAATCTTGCACGCAGTGCCTTGACCCATATCATTCCAACTTATGATGAATTTCCATATGTAATAAGAATAGTTTCAGAAATAACAGAATCAAACGGATCTAGTTCTATGGCAACAGTTTGTAGCAGTAGTTTAGCTTTAATGGATTCTGGAGTCCCAATTAAACATCATGTTGCTGGTGTGGCTATGGGCTTAATAAAAGAAAACGAGAAATATGTCATACTTACAGATATTTCAAGTGATGAAGATTTTTTCGGCGATATGGATTTCAAACTAACTGGAACAATAAATGGGATCACGGCTATACAAATGGACTTGAAAATTCCAGGAATTGATTTAGAACTAATAAAAAAAATAATAACAGAAGCAATATCAGCTATAAAAAAAATAATTGATATAATGAATACAGTTATTGAAAAACCAAAAGATAAAATACCAGACAATGCACCAAAAATAAAAATTTTACATGTTAATAAAAATAAAATAAAAGATATTATAGGAAAAAATGGTGCAATAATAAAAGATCTTATAGAAAAATACGAATGCGAAATAAATATATCAAACGATGGAGTAATTAGAGTATCAGCAAATTCGCAATCTAGTATAGAATTAGTAGTAAATGACATAAGAAACTTAATAAAAGAAATAAAAATTGGTATGACGTGTAAAGGGAGAGTAATGAGGCTTGTTCAATTTGGAGCTTTCATAAATATTACTAATAAAACAGATGGGTTACTACACATAAGTAAAATTAATAAGCATAGAATCAGCAACCAGAACTGGGAAATTAAAGAAGGGGATATATTAGATGTTACCATATCTAGTATAGACACCTACGGAAAAATAAGTTTGAACATAAATGAATAATATTTATAATAAATTGGGTCGTTAGCTTAGTTGGTAAAGCTGCTGACTCTTAATCAGCTGATCGTAGGTTCAATTCCTACACGACCTAATTTTAAGAAGCGAAAGTGGCGAAATGGTAGACGCGCTGGATTTAGATTCCAGTAGGGTTATCCTGTGAGAGTTCAAGTCTCTCCTTTCGCAATTAGTATAACATCAAAAAAAAAGCATATCATAAAATAATTTATGAATATAGGCTTGGAAGATACAATCTTAAACATACTAAAATTAAATTCAAAACAGAGGCAAATATTATATTAGCACTTAGAAGGCGGTAGTAAAAAAATATTTTAAAATCTAGATAATGAATTAATTCTAAAAGATGTTGTAAATTATTTACATTCTGAGGAAATAATCAAGCTTATTACAAGCACAATAAAAACAAAAAACATAAATTTCTGACAAACTTGTTAATTTGGATCACAAAATGCCTATAAACCTTAATTTAATACCAATGGTAATAGAACAAACTGGGCGTGGAGAAAGAGCTTATGATATATTTTCAAGATTATTAAAAGAAAGAATAATTTTTATAACAGGTGAAATAAATGACATATTGTCTAGTTTAATAATTTCACAATTACTATTTTTAGAATCAGAAAATCAAAATAAAGACATATCAATGTATATAAATTCTCCTGGTGGATCCGTAATGTCTGGTTTATCAATATATGATACTATGCAATTTATTAAGCCTGAAATTAATACTATATCTATAGGTCAAGCATGTAGCATGGCGGCATTACTTTTATCTGCTGGAAGTAAAAACAAACGCTATGCATTACCAAATTCTAGAATCATGATACATCAACCACTAGGTGCATACCAAGGACAAGCGTCTGATATAAAAATTCATGCTGAAGAAATTATTAAAATCAGGCATAATTTAAATTACATATTATCTAAACACACAGGTAAAAATATAAAAAATATAGAAATAGATACTGACAGAGATTATTTTATGTCATCAAAAGAAGCTTTAGACTATGGAATAATAGACAAAATAATAAACAAGCGAGAATAAGCATTAAGTAAAAGGTGTATTAATGAGCGAGAAAAATAACAAAAAAAAGATTTTAAAATGCTCTTTTTGCGATAAAACGCAACTTGAAATAAAAAAACTAATATCTGGACAAAATGTATTCATATGCGATGAATGCATAGAGCTATGCAATGATATAATAGCTTATAATAATGAAAAAAAATCTGATAATATAGAAAATATTAAATTACCAACTCCTATAGAAATAAATGATATTCTTAACCAATATATAATACAACAAGATGATGCAAAAAAAATATTGTCAGTTGCAGTTTATAATCATTATAAAAGATTAAAAAGTATAAATAAAAACACTGAGCCAAAAATAAGTAAAAGCAATGTTTTATTAATAGGCCCTTCTGGCAGCGGAAAAACTCTATTAGCCGAAACTTTAGCTAAAGTTTTAAATGTACCGTTTGCAATAGCTGATGCAACAACATTAACAGAAGCTGGATATGTCGGGGAAGATGTAGAAAATATTATACAAAAACTATTACAAAACAGCGACTATAATATAGAAAAAACTCAAAAAGGTATAGTATACATAGACGAAATAGATAAAATATGCAAAAAAAATGAAAATCCATCAATAACTCGCGACGTTTCTGGCGAAGGCGTTCAACAAGCTTTATTAAAATTAATTGAAGGTACAATAGCATCTGTTCCACCACAAGGTGGAAGAAAACATCCTCAACAAGAACTATTACAAGTCGATACAACTGAAATACTGTTTATTTGTGGTGGAACTTTTATAGGTTTAGATAAATTAATTTCACAAAGATTGAACAAAAGCGGCATAGGATTTTCTGCAAATTTAAAAAATGAAAACATAGAATCAGATATTTTAAAATATATCGAACCTGAGGATCTAATAAAATACGGATTAATACCTGAGTTTGTTGGAAGATTACCAATAGTTAGTATACTTAAAAACCTTGACGAAGATGCATTAATTGATATTTTAATAAAACCTAAAAATGCTTTAATTAAACAATATATTAAATTATTTGGATTGGAAAATGTGGAATTAGAATTTGAAAAGGAATCTTTAAGAGCTATAGCAAAAAAATCAAAAACTAGAAATACTGGTGCTAGAGGATTGAGATCAATATTAGAAGACATATTACTAGATACAATGTATAATTTACCATCTATTAAAAAACATATAGAAAAGGTAATAATAGACGAAGATGTTATTAAAAACAGCTCCAAGCCAATATTAATACAAAAAAAATAATTAAATATATATTATTTTTTTAAAGATACTTGAATATTTTTTTTTTAACCCCATCTTAATTACAAATAAATGAATATAAAAAAAACATGACAGACATAAATGAACCTGCCAAAATGCAAGAACTTATTGAAAAAATAAGTTCATTAGAGCTAGAGTTAGAAAAAATAAATAACGAATCCAAACATAATTGGGATCTATTTATAAGATGTAAAGCAGAAGTTGAAAATATAAAAAAAAGAACTGATAGAGAAATGTCAAATATCTCAAATTTTGCATTACAAAATATACTAACTGATTTCATGCCAATAATGGATGGTTTTGAATTATGTTTAAAAAATAAAGATACAGATAATAACATAAAAGTAGATGGAGTTTTATTAATATATAAAATGCTAATAAACACTTTAAATGGTTATAATCTTAAAAAAATTGATATATCGGAAAATGAGAAATTAGACACATCAAAGCATGAGGTGGTGTCAATTATTCACGATGAAAATTACGATGATGATGTTATACACTCTGTTTTGCAAAATGGATATACATTAAACGATCGTATATTAAGATATGCAAAAGTTTCAATAATTAAAAAAATATAATAGGAGCAACAAATGTCAAAAGATATAACAATAGGCATAGATTTAGGCACAACAAATTCTTGTGTAGCTATTTTTGAAAATGGACAAACAAAGGTACTTGAAAATAATGAAGGTGCTAGGACTACACCATCCGTAGTGGCTTACATAAAAAACAATAAAAAACTAGTAGGTCAAGTAGCTAAAAATCAACGCATATCAAACCCAAAAAATACTTTATTTGCGATAAAAAGACTGATTGGTAGAAAATACAATGATTCAATAGTTCAAAAAAATAAATCAACGGTGCCTTATGATATAATAGATTCTGCAAATGGAGATGCATGGGTAAAAATTGGTGATAAGACTATATCTCCACAAGAGGTGTCAGCTGAAATTTTAATGAAAATGAAAAAAACAGCAGAAGATTATTTAGGTAAAAAAGTTGTATCAGCTGTTATAACTGTGCCAGCTTATTTCAATGATTCACAAAGACAAGCAACAAAAGACGCTGGTAAAATAGCTGGGTTGGATGTTAAAAGAATAATCAATGAACCAACAGCTGCCGCTTTAGCTTATGGATTAGACAAACAAAAAGGCGATTCAATAATAGCAGTTTATGACTTAGGCGGTGGTACGTTTGACATATCTATTATAGAAATATCAGATGTCGAAGGAGATCATCAATTCGAAGTTTTATCAACAAATGGCAACACATTTCTAGGTGGTGAAGATTTTGATACTTGCATAATTGATTATTTAATAAAAGAATTTAAATCAAATACTAATATAGATTTAAAAAATGATTCAATTGCATTACAAAGATTAAAAGAAGCCGCTGAAAAAACAAAAATTGAATTATCATCAAAGGATTTAGCAGAAATTAATTTACCATATATCACAGCTGATGCATCTGGGCCAAAACACCTAAATATTGAAATAACACGCTCAAAATTAGAATCTTTAGTAGAATATTTAATAGAACAAACATTAGAACCATGCAAAATAGCTATACAAGATTCTGGAAAATCTATAAAAGATATAAGCACAGTTATATTAGTTGGTGGTCAAACACGTATGCCAAAAGTAGAAGAAACAGTAAGAAATTTTTTTCAAAAAGATATTAAAAAAAATATAAATCCAGATGAAGCTGTTGCAATAGGTGCTGCAATACAAGGTGGAGTATTATCAGGCGATATTAAAGATATCTTATTACTAGACGTTACACCACTATCGCTAGGTTTAGAAACCATGGGCGGAGTAATGACAAAACTAATAGAAAAAAATACTACAATACCAACAAGTAAAAAACAAGTATTTTCAACAGCAACAGACAATCAACCTGCTGTAACAATAAGAGTTTTTCAAGGTGAACGAAAGCAAGCTTCCGCCAATAAATTGTTAGGCCAATTTGATTTAACTGATATTCCATCAGCGCCACGAGGCATACCACAAATAGAAGTTGCCTTTGATATAGATGCAAACGGCATATTAAAAGTTTCTGCAAAAAATCTATCTACAAATAAAGAACAAAACATGGTAATCAAAGTATCTAGTGGCTTATCAGACGACGAAATTAAAAAGATGATAAAAGATGCTGAAATGAATACTGAGGCTGATAAAAAATTTGATGAACTTGTTGCAGTTAAAAATAGAGCAGATAGTGAAATTCACACTGCACAAAAAACCATAGAGAGCATTGGTGAAAAAATTGATAACTCAGATAAAAATACCATTGAAAAACTTATAAAAGACCTAAAGGAATTGTTACTAACTGATAATAAAAATGCAATTGAAGCAAAAACCAATGAATTAAATCAATCCGTATTAAATTTACATCAAAAATCTGATAAAAATGATGACTCTGGTAAAAATGATGATACAGATCAAAAAACAAATAAATCTAAAAGCACCGAAGAAAATGTTGCAGATGCGGACTATGAAGAAATTAAAAAATAACAAACTTGATAAATAAGCAATAATTTTAATGAATAAAAACGATTATTATAGCATCCTTGGAATAGACATACATGCAACCGAAATGGAAGTTAAAAAAGCATATAAAAAATTAGCCATGAAGTATCATCCTGACAGAAATCCAGGAGATAAAAAATCAGAGGACAACTTTAAAAAAGTCAGCGAAGCATACGAAGTTCTATCAGATCCAAAGAAAAGACAAGTATATGACCAATATGGTCATTCTGGATTTACTCAAAATTACGATACAGATGCTAATACTCCTCACTTTACTGATGTTTTTAATGATATATTTGGCCAATTTTTTGGTGATCAATCCAATAAAACCAAGTCATCAGCACAACGTGGAAATGATTTATTACATATATTAAAAATGGATCTAGCAGATGCAGCAAATGGTATCCAAGCAACATTCAAAGTAGATACACACATAATTTGCAGTAAATGCAATGGATCCGGTGCTAAGGATAAAAGCTCTTCTTCAAAATGTACAAGATGTAATGGGTATGGACACGTAAGAACACAACAAGGATTTATTACTATACAACAACCATGCGATAAATGTAACGGACACGGAACATATATAAAAGAAAAATGTCAAACTTGTTATGGGCAAGGCAGAGTAAAATCTGAAAAAACTGTATCAGCAAAAATTCCTGCAGGAATAAACGATAACGATAAAATTAAATTAAACGAAGAGGGAGAAGCTGGAAAAAATAACGGACTTCCTGGAGATCTGTTTATACAAATAAAAATAAAAAAACATGACATTTTCACCAGAAAGGACTCAAATTTATATTGTGATGTACCAATTACATTTAAAACAGCAACATTAGGAGGCGAAATAGAAATACCAAGTTTAGAAGGTATTATCAAAATAAAAATTCCAAAAGAAACACAAACAAATAAAGTATTTAGAATAAAAGGTAAGGGTATTAAAAATTTACATAATAATACATATGGTGACCTGTTTTGCAAAACAATAATAGAAACTCCAGTGGAATTAAACGATACTCAAACAAAACTGTTAAATGATTTTGAATTAAGCATAAAGTCTAAAAATATGCCAAAACTTGAAAGTTGGGTTAAATTACTTGAAGATTTTTTAAATAAAAATAAATAGGCCGTGTAGGGATCGAACCTACGACCAATGGATTAAAAGTCCACTGCTCTACCAACTGAGCTAACGACCCTACCTATTTAATTTATGGTATATGTTATTCAAAATAAATGCAACAACACTATAATAAAAAAATTTAAAATCTTATTAAATATAAACATAATATTAGTTTTTAAAAATTAAAAAAAACATTAGAAATGTAACTATATTTTTTAAGCTTTAAAATTAATTCATGCATTTTACAATAAGAATTTTTATCAAAAATCAATAATGTTTTAGCAAGAAAATAATCATAATGGTTAACTTCAATACATAAAAACTTCATTACAAAACCAATAATTCTAATATTTGAAGAATCTAAAAAAATAATATCATCTAAAGATTTATTAAAATCAATTTTATTTAAAAATTTAAACAAAAATTTATCATTATAATCAGACACTAAACCAAGTTTAATGTATTTTAAGAATAAATATGCAATGGATTTAAATTGAACTAATTCAATATCATATTGGCCAAGTAAGTGCCGTAATTCACCTACAACCCTGTTTTTATTTAAATCAAAACATTCAATTATTAAACAAACACCATTGCTTCCAGATCCGCAATAAATACTTTTTTCTTGAGTTAAACAAGCTTGTTGTGAAATAATATTATTTATAATACTTTTACTCATATTGTTTGACAATGCTTTATCAACAGCGTTTCTTAATCTAATGTTATTTTTTAAATCTATACTTGAATCAGATATAGAAGATTTTAAATCACTAGCTATTTTAGAAAATAACTTACTTTTTTTAACATCATTTGTTTGTTTTTTATGCTTTATATTTGTCCATTTACTATGCCCGGCCATAAATAAACCCAATATTATATAAACAATAATATTATATCATAATTTTAAAATTTTTATTGACATATATTTTAACTACATTAAATAACAAATTAACCACTGTTAATGGTCCTACACCACCTGGGACAGGTGTAACTAAATTAACTGTATCACTTAAATTCATGTTAAAATCACCAGACATACCACTATAATTACATTCATTTATGCCTATATCTATGATAATAGATCCATGAACTATACAATTAAAAGAAAAAAAATGCGGTTTTCCTATAGCTGAAATAATTAAATCACTGTTCTTAATTAAGGTTGAAAAATCATTATCAATTTTATTTATAATGCTAACAGTTGATCCAACCTTAATTAACTCGCAAACAATAGGTTTACCAACTATGTTAGAAAAACCAAAAACAACTGATTTCAAACCGTGCATGTTAATTTTAAATATCTTTAACACAAATATTATAGCAGCAGCAGTGCTAGGAATTAAAAAATTAGAATAATCAGACACATACTTACCAAAATTAAAAGTATTTAATAAATCTATATCTTTTAAGAAATTAATAGAATTAAACAATACTAATTTATTTAATTTATGTATTAAAGGTACCTGTATTAATATACTGTTAATGTTAAAATCATGATTCAAAGTACATATTATTTTTAATAAAGTTATTAATTTAACGCTTTTGGAAAATTTTAACAGTAAAATACTAATATTAATAATAAATCCAGCATTTATTTTGTTTTTAACATATAAATTTGAAGAAAAGTTATTACCAATAAATAATATAGATATACAAATTTTTTTTTTTAAAAAAAAGTTATAAAAAAAAATTTCATAAACAATCATATGTAAAATAGAAGTACTATAATATTTACCATTAAAAAATTTAACTATCATAAAAAAAATTTGACCTAAACATTTATTATGTGTATTATAAACATATACGGGGCATAGCGCAGTCTGGCTAGCGCATCTGCTTTGGGAGCAGAGGGTCGGGGGTTCAAATCCCTCTGCCCCGAAAAAAAAAGCGCTTGTAGCTCAATCGGATAGAGCACCGGCCTTCTAAGCCGGGGGTTGCAGGTTCGATTCCTGCCAAGCGCGAATTAAAAATGGTGGACGTAGCTCAGCTGGTAGAGCCCCGGGTTGTGATCCCGGTTGTCGTGG
>CAYHDJ010000002.1:0-79515 GCA_964355565.1 uncultured Enterobacteriaceae bacterium | reverse complement strand
TAAAATAACATAAAAATAAAAAATTTGTTTTCATTAATTCAAAGTAATATTTTTAGTGACAGTGATGTCAAGAAAAAACTTTGGGATTATTTATATGAACCTGAACCAGAAAAATTATTTGAGCTTTTGATGAAAAGGTATGTGGAATCTTTGGTTTATCAATCAGTTGTAGAAAATATTGCATGTGAACAGGCTGCCAGAATGGTAGCTATGAAGAGTGCCACTGATAATGCTGGTGAGCTTATAAATACTTTTAAATTAATGTACAATAAAGCAAGGCAAGCGTCTATTACTCAAGAATTGTCAGAAATAGTTGCTGGCGCTGAAGCAGTTTGATTTTATATGGAGTTTTTTTTCATGAATACTAATGGTAAAATAGTTCAGGTTATTGGAGCTGTTATAGATGTTGAGTTTCCAAGGACTTCTATTCCAAATATTTATGATGCTTTACGTGTTAAAGATTTTAATTTAGTTTTAGAGGTTCAACAACAATTGGGCGATGGAGTTGTGCGCACTATAGCCATGGGATCTTCTGAAGGGTTGAGAAGAGGATTATTAGTAGAAAATACTAATTCACCTATTAAAGTTCCTGTTGGAAAAGAGACGTTGGGTAGGATAATGGATGTTTTAGGTAATCCTATAGATGAATGTGGCCCTGTTAATGCTAAAGAATACATGTCTATTCACAGAAAAGCTCCTACTTATGAAGAGCTGGCTAGCGGAAATGAGTTATTGGAAACAGGCATCAAGGTTATTGATTTGATATGTCCTTTTGCTAAGGGTGGTAAGGTTGGTTTGTTTGGTGGGGCTGGTGTTGGTAAGACTGTAAATATGATGGAATTAATAAGAAATATAGCTGTTGAACATAGCGGATATTCTGTTTTTGCTGGCGTTGGTGAAAGAACTAGAGAAGGTAATGATTTTTATCATGAAATGAAAGAGTCCAAGGTTTTAGATAAGGTAGCTTTAGTTTATGGACAAATGAATGAACCGCCTGGCAATAGGTTAAGAGTTGGTCTTACTGGATTAACTATGGCAGAGAAGTTTAGGGACGAAGGTCGAGATGTTTTGTTATTTATTGATAATATATATAGATATACTTTAGCTGGTACTGAGGTTTCTGCTTTATTAGGTAGAATGCCGTCTGCCGTTGGATATCAACCTACTTTAGCATCGGAAATGGGTACATTACAAGAAAGAATAACGTCTACTAAAATTGGTTCTATAACGTCTATTCAGGCCATTTATGTCCCTGCAGACGATTTAACAGATCCGTCTCCAGCCACGACATTTGCTCATTTAGATGCAACTGTTGTTTTGTCTAGGCAAATTGCTGAATTAGGCATATACCCTGCCGTTGATCCTTTAGATTCTACGTCAAGACAACTAGATCCTTTGGTTGTTGGTGAAAAGCATTATAATGTTGCTAGATCAGTTCAAAATACTTTGCAAAGATATAAAGAGCTTAAGGATATTATAGCTATATTAGGAATGGATGAATTGTCTGATGATGATAAATTAATAGTGTATAGAGCTAGGAAGATTCAAAGATTTTTGTCTCAACCATTTTTTGTTGCAGAAGTTTTTACCGGATCATCTGGAAAATATGTAAAATTGAAGGATACTATAGATGGATTTAATGGTATTATTAATGGAGAGTATGATAATATACCGGAACAAGCATTTTATATGGTTGGTGGCATAAGTGAAGTTTTAGAAAAAGCTAAAACTCTTTAGGGTTTTATTTTATGGATAAGTGTTTTAAGTTAAATATAGTTACTACTGAGACTGAAATTTATTCCGGAGAATCTAGAAAACTTATTGTTACTGGAGTTTTGGGAGAACTTGAAATATTGTACAATCATACTCCATTTTTAACTTCATTAGCCATTGGGCCTATATGGTTTGAAGATAGTTCTGGAAAATTAAATTCTTTTATAATGCTTGGTGGAATTTTAGAAGTACAACCTACTGTTTCAACTATATTAGGCGATTCTGTAATACGTGCTGACAATTTAGATGAAGCAGCTGCAATAGAAGCTAAAACTAACAGTGAAAGGCTTTTTTCTAAGAAGGAATCTAATATTGATTATGCTAAAGTTAAAAATGAGTTGGCTGTTGCTGTTGCTCAACTCAGACTTATTAGAAAATTAAAGGATAAACGATAAGTTTTGTTTTATTAAGTTATGTTAACATGGATGTTAGCATAAGTTGTTTTTGTGTTTTATGCTTGAAAATTTAACTAATAAAATTGGTAGTATTTTAAAAATAGTTTCTGGAAAACATAAAATTGGTGAATCTGATATTAAAAATTTTTTGAAAGATTTTAGAAAAACTTTATTAGACGCTGATGTTTCTTGGGTGGTGGTAAAACATCTTATTGATGGGATACGTAGCAAGTTATTAGATGTAGAAATTACAAGAAAAATTTCGCCTAAGGATATGTTTGTTAAAATTGTGATTGATGAATTTTTAAGAATTTTAAATTCTAATAATGTTATTAATTATGATGATTTGTTCAATAATAAGGGGTTGAGTACAATTCTTTTTGCTGGGCTTCATGGCGTTGGTAAAACTACTAGTTTGATTAAGTTAGCTAATTTGATAAAATATAAAAACAATAAATCTGTGTTAGTTGTTAGTTGTGACGTTTATAGACCAGCTGCTATTGATCAATTGAAAATTTTATCTTATAGCTCTAATATTGATTGTTTTTTAGATTTTACTTTAGATATGCATCCAGAATTGATAATTAGCAAAGCGTTAAGATATGCTAGATCTAATCGTTATGATTTTTTAATGATTGATTCTGCTGGAAGATCTCATGTTGATGATTCTATGATGAATGAAATTTTGTCTTTATATAAATTTTGTAATCCTAATTTTTCTTTTTTAGTAATTGATAGCATGGTTGGTCAGGATGGAGTTAAGAGCGCTGGTGTTTTTTGTGATAAAATTAATGTATCTGGTTTTTTTTTAACCAAAATGGATAGTGATGCCAAAGGTGGTGTTGTTCTATCGTTGAGCTTTTTAACTAAACGGCCTATATATTTTATAGGTTTGGGAGAAAAAGTTAATGATATTAGTTATTTTTATCCTGATAGATTAGTTTCTCGTATACTTGGATTTGGAGATATTTCTAGTCTTATTGATGAGATAAATGAAAAAATAAGTGGATCTGTAGAGTCTGATTTTAAAAATATTGATGTTTTTTGTGAGTTTAAATTAGACGATTTTAAAAATCAGCTAAAGTATATAGTAAAATTAGGTGGTTTTGAAAATTTATTGGAAAAAATGCCTGGTGGTTATTCTGTTGATAAATCTGTTCTTGATAAATTTGATAATAAATTTTTTTTAAAAATGATAGCTATTATAGATTCTATGACTGTCAAGGAACGAACATTTCCATCTTTAATAAATGGGTCTAGAAAAAAAAGAATTTCTTTTGGGGCCGGAGTTCATATTCATGATGTAAGTAAAATGCTGAAGTATTATGATAAGATGAAAAAGTTGTTTGTTAAAGCTGGTGGTAATAAAAATTTTTTTGAGTCTATGAAAAATAAAATTTTTTAAGAGTTATTATTTTTTTATTAAATTCTTATATTTAATATTTGTTGTATAATTGAAAATTATTTTTTAATTTAATATTATTACTGTTAATAAAAATTGTTTTATAAGGTGTGGTCAATATGTTTAACAGTTTTTTAAACAAATTAAGATATTTGTTTGTGGGTGTATTTTTTTGTTTTCTTATTAATACTTCTATTGTTAATGCTGGAGATTATAAATATTCTTTTAACATTGATGGGTGTATGCAAGCTGATTATATTTTTTGGTATGGTGAGAAAAAGCATGATGAGCTTATTGATGGTGGGTGTTTAAGAAGTATTGATTTTTTTGCCAAAGGGTTTGTTTTTGATAAGTGTTTTAATTATTTTTTACATCTTAATCTTGTTGATTGTTTGTATGAAAATTGTTTTTATCAGGGATATTTAGGGTTTTTTTATAAAAATTTTAGTTTAAAATTTGGCCAATTTTTGTTACCAGTTGGTTTAGAGCAAACGGCTTTTTTATATGATAAAATGTTTTTAGAAACATCATTATTAAATGGTATGGGTGATGGAAAATTTTGTGGAGTATCATTGGATTTTCATTCTAGTTATTTTACATTTTTGTCTTCTGCAACTATCCCTGATTGCCAATTCTCCTTTAGTAATAAAAGTAATTTAAAATATTTGCTTTCTTTTAGAGCGTTTTTAAATTTTTTTAAGCGGGATAATTTAGGTTGTCATTTTGGTGTTGATTACAAAAGAATTAAAGAAGATCAAAAAGGTATTTATCCATTTAGTGGTATCTCTTATAGGGATAATTCGTGTTTTAAATCGCGTGGGTCATTGTTGAACGCTTATGAGAGTGTTATTATAACCTCTGATATAATAGATCTTGAATTTTTATTAACTTTTAAATCCTTGTCATTTCAGACTGAATTGGGTTTTGTTGATATTGGATGGAAGGATTTTGATAAAGAAATTTATTCTTCGTTTTATTTTCAGTTTTCTTATGTTTTAGGCGGAGTTAATCGTAGGTATGATAATTATAATGGTTGTGTTCGTAATCCTATAAAGTATTCCTCTTATGGGGCAGTTGAGTTATTATTTAAGTATTGTATTGTTGACATGATTAATTATGGTTCATTGCTTATGGGATATTGTCAAACAGATGGTAGAAAAGAATCTCTTTTATTTGGTATAAATTGGTTTATAAATGATAATGTTAAATTGCAACTTAATTGCGTAATAGATGATTTTTTGTATTGCAAACATCGTGGTTTTGAACTTGTTGGATTAGGGTTTAGATTTCAATTAGTGTATTAATTACTATTTATCAAGGTATTTTATATGGTAAAACTTACTAGTGGTTTAAAAAATTTTGTATTTTGTATTTTGTTTTTCGGTTTTGTTTTTAATTCTGTTTTTGCTGATGAGTCAAAAAATTTCATGTCTAAGTTAACTAGATGTGTAACTTGTCATACTATTTCTGGTAATAGTATAACTCCTATTTGGCCAAAGATAGCTGAGCAGCATTTTGAGTATATGATGAAGCAATTAATTGAGTTTAAAAAAGGTAAGGGTGGAGATAGATTTGATCCTAATATGTTTGCTATGTTACAAGGCATTAGTGATGATGAATTATTTGGACTTACTGAGTATTTTTCTAAGCAAGTTTTAGAAAAAAGCAAGGGTGTTTTAGATAGTAATCTTTTTGAATATGGTAAAAAAGTTTATTTATATGGCGATAGCACCAATAAATTAAGTGGATGTGTAGGGTGTCATGGTATGGATGGAACTGGTAATAAATTGGCTAAGATTCCTGTTTTAAAGTGGCAGCATAAGGATTATGTGGTATTACAAATGAAAAAATTTAGATCAGGTGATAGATCAAATGATTTAAATGGTATAATGCGTGATATTTCCAGTTTAATGACAGATGACCAAATAAATGCAGTTGCAGAATATATAACTTTTATCGAATGATTTGAGAAATTAATCCATAAAGCATATAATTGCTGTATTGATTTTTTTGTATTTTTACGGTAAACTTTCCTCAAAAGTTTTATGTCTTTTGGTGGAGTTAAAATATATGAGTCATTATTTGGATGATTGGAATCCAGAGGATCATGCTTATTGGAATACTAAGGGTAAATATGTTGCAAATAGAAATTTAATTGTTTCTATTCCTTGTTTATTGTTGGCTTTTGCTGTGTGGTTTATATGGTCGGCTGTTGCTGTTAATTTAAACAGTGTAGGTTTTAAATTTAGCACTGATCAGTTATTTACATTAGCTGCAGTTCCTGGTTTGACTGGTGCTACCTTGCGTGTTTTTTATTCTTTTTGTGTGCCTATTTTTGGTGGTAAAAATTGGACTGTCTTATCTACCGCTACTTTGTTAATTCCTTCGATAGGTATTGGATATGCTGTGCAAGATGTGAACACGTCTTATACTGTTATGTTGGTTTTGGCTGGTTTTTGTGGGTTTGGTGGTGGTAATTTTTCGTCATCTATGGCCAATATTAGTTTTTTTTATCCTAAAAGACGCCAAGGGACAGCTTTAGGATTGAATGCTGGATTAGGTAATTTGGGTGTCAGTGTTTTACAATTTACTGTGCCTCTTATTGTTGGAATCGGTTTTTTTGAATTTCTAACTGGGAGTCCTCAAAAAATAGCTGCATTAAATACTTATAAGTTCATTTGGCTTCAGAATGCTGCATTTGTTTGGGTGATCCCAGTTTTACTTGCTACTATTAGTGCATATTTTTTTATGGATAATTTGCCTACTATTAAAAGTTCTTTAAGTGATCAGCTCGTTATTTTTAAAAGAAAACACATGTATATTACAACATGTTTATATATCATGTCGTTTGGGTCATTTATAGGTTATTCTGCTGCATTTCCGTTGCTAATTAAAACTCAATTTCCTGGTATTAATCCTTTATCATACGCTTTCTTGGGGCCTATGTGTGGTGCTTTAATAAGACCTATAGGTGGATGGGTTTCAGATAAAGTTAAGAGTGGTGCATTAGTTACTTTTATTGATTTATTTGCTATGATTTTTTTTGTTTTTGGTGTATTGTTTTTTATTAGTAGTAAAAATTTTTTGGGATTTTTTATTTGTTTTATATTTTTGTTTATTACAACTGGTATTGCTAACGGATCTGTTTTTCAGATGATGCCTATGATATTTATTCCTAAAGAATCAGCAGCCGTGTTGGGGTTTAGTGCTGCAATCGCCGCTTATGGTGCTTTTTTAATTCCAAAATCTTTTGGTTTATCAATTCAGTTTACTGGCGGACCTGATTTTGCCATGTATTGTTTTGTTTTATATTATATTGTTTGTATTTTTATTACTTGGTGGTTTTATTTAAGAAAAAATGCGGAAGTTAAATGTTGAAAATTTTTATATAAAAGGAGAAAAAATATGAGTCATATTTTTTCACGGCTTAGTTTTTTAAGAAAGATTGATAGTTTTTTTTCTGATAGACATGGTATAGTTACTAACGAAGATAGAAGTTGGGAAGATTTTTATAGAAAGCGTTGGCAACATGATAAGATTGTTCGTTCTACACATGGCGTAAATTGCACTGGTTCTTGCAGTTGGAAAATTTATGTTAAAAATGGCATTATTACTTGGGAAACTCAACAAACTGATTATCCTAGAACTAGAAGTGAATTGCCTAATCATGAGCCACGTGGATGTCAAAGAGGAGCTAGCTATTCTTGGTATATTTATAGCTCTGCTAGATTAAAATATCCTTTGATTAGAAGTAATCTTTTTTCTTTATGGAAGGCTGAGAGATCGAAGATAGAAAACCCTGTTGATGCTTGGCGTTCCATACAGAATGATAAGGGTAAAATAGCATTTTATAAAGCTGACAGAGGACTTGGTGGTTTTGTCAGAATTTCTTGGGATGATGTTAATGAATTAATAGTTTCTGCTAATATTTATACTATTAAAGAATATGGTCCTGATAGAATTTTTGGATTTTCTCCTATTCCAGCGATGTCAATGGTTTCTTATGCTGCTGGTTCTAGGTATTTATCTCTTATAGGTGGTGTATGTTTAAGTTTTTATGATTGGTATTGTGATTTACCACCTAGTTCTCCACAAATTTGGGGAGAGCAAACTGATGTGCCAGAAAGTGCAGATTGGTATAATTCTCATTATATAATGCTTTGGGGTGCAAATGTGCCGCAAACTCGTACACCTGATGCGCACTTTTTCACTGAAGTTCAATATAAGGGAGCCAAAACTGTTGTTGTTGCACCTGATTATAATGAAGCAGCTAAATTATGTGATGCGTGGTTTCCTGTTAAACAAGGCACTGATTCCGCTTTTGCTATGGCTATGGGTCATGTTATTTTAAAGGAATTTTATTTAATGCCGGATGGCAATAGTAATTATTTTTTAGACTATTCTAAGTGTTATACTGACATGCCTTATTTGGTTATTATTGATAAATTTGATGAGCGATATATTCCTGGTCGTTATTTAAGAGCATCTGATTTTAAAAATTTTTATTCTGAAAAAAATTCTGATTGGAAACCTGTTGTTTACGACTTAAATAAAAAAGACGTTGTTGTTCCAAGTGGGTCTATAGGATCTAGATGGGATAATAGTAAGTTGTGGAACCTTAAACCTGTTGATGTTATAAATAAAGACACCATTCATCCAGTATTGTCTTTTATAAGTGACCATGATTTAGTTTTGTCTGTATCTTTTCCATATTATGGTAGTTATAAACACAAGCATGATTATTTTAATAATACAAGTCATGACGATGTATTGTTTAAAAATTTGCCAGTAAAGAAGTTAAACATTGATGGAAAATTTGTTTTTGTTTCTACTGTTTTTGATTTATTGGTTGCTAATTATGGTGTAGATAGAGGACTTGGTGGTAAGAATGTTGCAGTAAACTATGATGATGATGTTCCATTTACTCCTTTTTGGCAAGAATTGATAACTGGTGTTAGCAAAAATGATGTCATTTCTGTAGCTAGACAGTTTGCTGTTAACGCAGAAAAAACTTGTGGAAAAAGCATGATTATTACAGGTGCTGGAATGAATCACTGGTATCATATGGATATGAATTATAGAAGCATTATCAATTTATTGATGATGTGTGGTTGTATAGGTGTTAGTGGTGGTGGTTGGGCACATTATGTTGGTCAGGAAAAATTAAGACCTCTTGCTGGGTGGTTACCTTTGGCTTTTTCTTTAGATTGGAAACGCCCACCTAGATTAATGAATGGTACTTCATTTTTTTATGTTCACACTTCCCAGTGGAAATATGAAAGATTGACATTAGATGAATTGTTGTCACCAGTGTCTGTTAATAAAAATAAATGGCGTGAATATAGTATTATTGATTGTAATGTTATCTCAGAAAGACTTGGGTGGTTGCCATCTGCACCACAATTAAATGTCAATCCTCTTTCATTGTTTAGCGAAGCTGAGAAGAGTGGTGTTGATGTTATTAAATATGTTATTGATTCATTAAAAACTGGTAAAATTAAGATGGCGTGTGAAGACCCGGATAACTCTAGAAACTTTCCTAGAAATTTATTTGTTTGGCGATCTAATTTATTAGGGGCCAGTGGTAAAGGTCATGAGTATTTTTTGAAATTTTTTGTTGGTGTAGATAGTGGTTTTTCTGCTGATGACATAGTTAAAGCTGGATATCAAAAACCTAAGAATGTTGTGTGGCATGATGGCGATATTTCTGGTAAATTGGATTTATTTGTTAATATTGATTTTCGTGTGTCTACTACTGGTTTATATTCTGACATTATACTTCCTACAGCTTCGTGGTATGAAAAAGATGATTTAAATACATCTGATATGCATCCATTTATTCATCCGTTATCTGCCGCTATTGATCCTGTTTGGGAATCTAGAAGTGACTGGGAGATTTATAAAGGTTTCGCTAAAACTTTTTCTGATGTTGTTTCTAAATATAGTTGTTTTAATTTAGTTGAGAAAGATGTTGTTTTGACTCCGTTGATGCATGATTCTCCAAATGAATTAGGTCAAGCTATTGATGTCAAGGATTGGAAATTAGGGGAAGTGGATTTAATTCCTGGTAAAACTATGCCTAATATTCAGTGTGTAGAAAGAGATTATTATTCTGTATATGCTCAATTTACATCCCTAGGGCCATTAATGAAGAAAATTGGTAATTCTTGTAAAGGAATATCATGGAATACACGTCATGAGGTTGATTTATTAGGATCAATTAATGGACTTGTTAATAGTGGTGTGGCCGCTGGATGTCCGATTATAAATTCCAGCATTGATGCGTGTGAAGTTATTTTGCTTTTAGCTCCTGAAACTAATGGAGAAGTAGCTGTAAAGTCATGGCAATCTTTAGGTTTATCAACTGGATTAGATCATACACATTTGGCTGTTGACAGAGGTGCTGAAAAAATAAGATTTAGAGATGTTCAAGCTCAACCTAGAAAAATTATTTCTTCGCCTATTTGGAGTGGTATAGAATCTGAATATGTTTCTTATAATTCTGGTTATACTAATGTTAATGAATTTATTCCTTGGAGAACATTGACTGGCAGGCAGCAGTTTTATCAAGATCATATTTGGATGAGAGATTTTGGTGAAAGCTTGTGTGTGTATAAGCCTCCGATTGATACTAAAACTGTTAAAGTTTATTTAAATGATAATTCAAGAGATAATGGTAATAAGAAGGTTGCATTAAGCTTTATAACTCCGCATCAAAAATGGGGTATACATAGTACTTATTCTGATAATTTGTTAATGTTAACATTAAATAGAGGTGGGCCTGTAGTTTGGATCAGTGAAGTAGATGCGCTGAAGATAGGTGTTGTAGATAATGATTGGATAGAGGCATATAATATAAATGGTGTTATTGTAGCGCGAGCTGTTGTAAGTCAACGTGTGCCTGAAGGAATGAGTTTAATGTATCATGCGCAAGAGAAAATTGTTAACGTACCTATGTCTGAGTTTAGTGGTTTAAGAGGTGGTATTCATAATTCTGTTACACGAGTTTCTTTGAAACCTACTCATATGATAGGTGGATATGCTCAACAAGCTTATGGCTTTAATTATTATGGTACTGTTGGATCTAATAGGGATGAATTTATTGTAGTTAGAAAACTATCTAATGTTAAATGGGGTTATGATAATACTTCTTATGATAAGGAGACTTTGTAATGAAAATTCGTGCGCATATAGGAATGATTCTTAATTTGGATAAATGTATAGGTTGCCATACGTGCTCTGTTACTTGTAAAAATGTTTGGACTTCTAGAAAAGGGGTTGAGTATGCGTGGTTTAATAATGTAGAAACTAAGCCTGGAGTAGGGTATCCAAATAACTGGGAGTCACAAAAAAAATGGAATGGTGGATGGAAAATAAATGACAATGGTGATTTAGAGCCTAATATTGGCGGCAAAGTAAGTATTTTTTTAAAACTTTTTGCAAATCCTGATTTGCCAATTATTGATGATTATTATGAGCCTTTTACATTTAATTATAGTTGTTTGCAAAGCTCTGAAAAGTTCAAATATGCTCCATCAGCTAGAGCTGTTTCTATTTTAACAGGCAAGTATATGGATACTATAAAGTCCGGCCCTAATTGGGAAGAAATATTAGGTGGGGAATTTTCCAAACGTAGTTTAGATTATAATTTTAATGGTATAAATAAAGAGATTTACGGATCTTTTAAAAATACTTTTATGTTTTATTTACCTAGGTTGTGTGAGCATTGTTTGAATCCAGCTTGTATAGCGGTTTGTCCGTCTGGCGCAATTTATAAACGCGCAGAAGATGGTATAGTTTTAGTTGATCAAAATAGATGTCGCGGTTGGAGAATGTGTGTTAGTGCTTGTCCTTATAAGAAAGTTTATTATAATTGGCATTCTGGAAAATCTGAAAAATGCATTTTTTGTTTTCCTCGTATTGAATCTGGCGAAACCACTATTTGTTCAGAAACTTGTGTTGGTAGAATTCGTTCAGTTGGTATTATTTTATACGATGCTGATAAAATAAAGTCAGCAGCATTGACAAAAAATATTGATGATTTATATGAACAACAATTAGATATTTTTTTAGATCCTAATGATAGTGAAGTTATTAATACTGCTATTAGTCATGGTATTTCAGCTAATTGGATAAAGGCTGCTCAACGTTCACCTATTTATAAAATGGCTGTTGATTGGAAGATTGCATTGCCTTTACATCCTGAATATAGAACCTTGCCTATGGTTTGGTATATCCCGCCTTTAAGTCCTATACAAAATGCTATAGATTCAGGTAAAATAGGGGTTAATGGAATATTTCCTGATCTTGCTGATTTAAGGATTCCTATAAGATATTTGTCAAACATGTTGAGTGGTGGAAATGATGGTGTTGTTATACGGTCATTGAATAGAATTTTGGCCATGAGAACATATATGAGATGCAAGTTAGTGGACGGTTTTATTAATCATGATATTTTAAATGCTGTTGGATTAGATGTTAATCAAGTAGAGGAGATGTATCGTTACATGGCTATAGCTAATTATGAGGATAGATTTGTTATTCCTACGGCTAGACGTGATTATAGCGGTGATGCTTTTGCATATAGAAGTGGATGTAGTTTTGATAAATCTGGATCTGATTCTTTGGAATATTTCAGTGTTTCTAATGATAATAAAGTTAAAAATTTATTTGGTGGTGTTTGATTTTGATAAAGTTGAGAACTTATAAGATTTTTTCTACATTACTTTTGTATCCAACTGAGGAGTTAAAAGAATATATTTTTGTTGTTGAGGATATTTTGCGAAAAGAGTCTATCTTAGATAGTTTTTATATAGAAAAATTAATGACATTTTGCAAATATATTGAAAGCACAGATTTAATATTGTTACAGGAATGTTATGTGTCTTTGTTCGATAGACAAAGACACTTGTCTCTTTATTTATTTGAACATATTCATGGCGATTCTAGAGATAGAGGTATGGCCATGGTAGATCTTAAGAATTTGTATAGGGCATCTGATTTCGATATATTATCAGGTTATGAATTGCCAGATTATATACCTGTGTTTCTTGAATATTTGTCTATTTTATCTGTTGACAAAGCGGCTGTCTTGTTAGGCGAGATAATTAATATTATAGCTATAGTTGGTAATAGGTTGTTGGAAAAAAATAGTATGTATAATGTTATTTTTTTTGCTTTAGAGTCTTTGTCTAATATAAAATCTGACGAAAATATAGTTAAAAAGGCCTTGTTGGATAAGAGGTTGGATCAGTCTGTTGATAAAAGTTGGGAAGATATAAAAGTTTTTTAATATTTTTTCTTTAATAGGAGTTATCATGTCTTTTTTGAATGTTTTTTTATTTTCTTATTTGCCTTATATTGCTATTTTTATTTTTATTTTTGGATCTATTTGTAGATATGAAAACAATCAATATTCTTGGAAAAGTAGTTCTAGCCAATTGTTAGCAGATAAAATGTTTTTCATTGGCAGTAATTTTTTTCATTTTGGAATTATATTTTTGATGGTTGGTCATTTTTTGGGGTTGATTACGCCGCATTTTTTATATGTAAAGTTTATATCAGCTGAAAACAAACAGTTAGTAGCTATGACTAGTGGTGGTATTGCTGGCGTGTTTTGTTTTATTGGGTTATCTATGTTGATATATAGACGTATATTTGATGATCGTATTAATTTGACTAGTAGATTTTCTGATATTTATGTTTTATTGCTTCTTTATGTGCAACTATTATTGGGATTGCTATCCATTTTTATATCATATCATCATATTCATGATCCAAGCACTATGATGTCACTTGCTAATTGGGTACAAGGTATTTTCACCTGTTCTCCCAATTTGCATTTGTATGTTATTAATGAACATTTTATTTTCAAAGCGCATTTGTTTTTAGGTATGATTATTTTTATTATATTTCCGTTTACTAGGTTGGTCCATGTCTTTAGTTTACCATATTTGTATTTTTTAAGAACTGGGTATCAAATAGTTAGAGTTTTGAGATAGGAAAAGGGTCTTAATGATTAGTTTTAGTGATTCTATGTATGATAATGTTTCAAAAAATGATAGGCTGAGAGCATTATTGCTTAGCACTATTTCATTTACTTTTTGTTTTGCTGTATGGACTATTTTTTCTATTATAGGTATAAGGATAAAATATGAGATTGGATTAAGTGATACTCAGTTTGGGTTATTAGTAGCCACTCCAATTTTGACAGGTTCTTTATGCAGGTTGTTGCTTGGCATGTTGACTGATAAATATGGCGGTAAGATAGTTTTTACTATATTGATGTTGTTATCATCTTTTTCTCTTTTTCTTTTAACTTTTTGTAATGATTATTATCAGTGCATTTGCGCAGCCTTGGGGGTTGGTTTGGCTGGTGGTGGTTTTGCTGTTGGAATTGCTTATGTTTCTAGATGGTATCCTAAAAGTTTGCAAGGCACGGCTTTAGGTATTTTTGGTATGGGTAATTTTGGAGCTGCTCTTACTAATTTTGGAGCACCATTTTTATTATTTTTGGGCTGGCATGGTGTTGCTAAAGTTTATTCTATTGTTTTATGTATTACTGCCATCAGTTTTTATATTTTTTCCAAGGATGATCCTGTTTTAGAGCATAGAAAGAAATTTAATATGAAAAGTGTTGGTATGGCAGAACAATTATATCCATTAAAGAATATTCAAGTTTGGAGGTTTTCATTCTATTATTTTTTTGTTTTTGGTGCGTTTGTAGCTTTAGCTTTATGGTTGCCTAGATATTATATAGGTGTTTATGGACTTGATATCAAGGCGGCAGGTATGTTAACGTCTTTATATTCATTCCCAGGTAGTGTTTTTAGAGCACTTGGTGGTGTTATGTCTGATCGTTTAGGTGCTAGAAAAGTTATGTATCTTACTTTTATTGGTTCTGGGTTGTGTTTGTTTTTTATGTCTTATCCAGCCACAAATTATATAATTCAAGGCACTTCTGGTGATATAACATTCAGTTTGAGAATTACTTTAATACCGTTTGTTATATTGACTATGTTTTTAGGTTTTTTCATGTCTCTTGGAAAGGCAGCTGTTTATAAACATATTGCAGTTTATTATCCTTCTGGGGTGGGAGCTGTTGGTGGAATAGTTGGTTTGATAGGTGGTTTAGGTGGGTTTTGTTGTCCAATAGTTTTTGGATTGTTGAATGATATTGTTGGAGTATGGACTAGTTGTTTTATGTTGTTATTTTTTATTGTTTGTGTATCAGTTATTTGGATGCATTGTGCTATTTTAGCTGTTGATAAAACGATAAGTCAATCATGAGTTCATTGATTGATAATTATAATAGATTTTTTTATTATTTGAGGTTATCTATTACAGATGCATGTAATTTTAACTGTAAGTATTGTTTGCCTGATTTTAGAAAGTTTGATAAAAAGTCTTATTTAACTTTGAGTGAAATTAAGAATTTAATAGCAGCATTTTCTGATCTGGGAATAGTAAAGGTTAGATTAACTGGTGGAGAACCAACTATACGAAATGATTTTTTAGATATAGGGCGATGTATATCTGATTTTTCTACTATAAAGTCTTTAGTTTTTACTACCAATGGTTATAAACTTTATAAGATAGCGCATGACGTAAGAAACGCTGGGTTTAGTGGTGTGAATATTAGTTTAGATTCATTGGACAAGAAAAAATTTGTTTTTATGACAGGTAAGAATTACTTCGATGAAGTTGTTAAGGGTATTTTTTTGTGTTTAGAACTTGGTTTAAAGGTTAAATTAAATATTGTGTTGTCTGATTTTTTTTCATTTTTAGATTTTGAAAATTTTTATTCCTTAATTAAATATAAAAGATTGGATGTTAGATTTATAGATCAGATGGAAACGTTGGATATTAAACGTAACAATTCTATATGTTTAAGCTCTACTTATTTAAGTGCTTTTTTGTTGCGTAATGGATGGTTGAAAAATTTAAATAAATCAATATCTGCAGGGCCTGCAATGGTGTTTAATAATCCTGATTTTTTAGGGAGTATTGGTTTCATTATGCCATATTCCAATTATTTTTGTGATGATTGTAACAGGCTTCGTATATCTTCTTGTGGTGATTTGTTTTTATGTTTATTTGGAGATGTTGGGTACTCAATTAGGGGTTTTTTAGATTCTGCTAGTAAAAAAAATGATTTAATAAATTTTTTATTAGAAAAAATTAAAATTAAGTCTAAATCGCATTTTTTATATGATAATAAATTTGGTAGTATTAAAACATTATCGTCTATAGGTGGTTAACGTGGTTGATTTTAGTAGTGCAACGTCTTATAGAATGATAGATATTAGTTTAAAGAAAACATCTTATAGAAGAGCATGTGTTTTTGGATCTATTTATATTGGTAAAGAAGTTTTTTTTCTTATTAAAGATGGGCATATAGAAAAAGGAAATCCATTAATTTTAGCTGAAATTGCTGGCATACACGCTGTTAAAAATACAGCAAATATGCTCTTTTTATGTCATCCTATCAGTATTGAGAATGTTTTTTTGCATGTGTTACTTAATGAAGATACTTATAGTATAGATGTTTATTCTTTTGTATTTGCTCATGCTAAGACTGGATTGGAAATGGAAGCTATGGTTGGCGTTGTTATTGCATTATTGACAGTTTATGATTTGACTAAGAAATATAATCCACATAGTTATATAAAAGCCGTCAATTTGTTATTTAAAGATGGTGGTGAAAACGCAGCTTTTATTGGGTCTTTAGATAAAATACCATCTCATTTTAGAAAATATTTTTTAACTGAGTTGGTTAATTTAAATAGTATGTCTGTGTTTTTGGTTACTGTTAGTGATAGAGCTAGTTTGGGCAGGTATCAAGATTTATCTGGAGGAGTATTATTTAATTTTTTTATGCATAGAGGCAGTAATATATTAACTGATATTATTTTGCCTGATGATAAATTCGTTTTATTTAACGTTTTAAAAAATTATATTGACATTTATTCTCCAAATGTTGTTATTACATCTGGTGGTACTGGTGTATCTGATAGGGATATTACTGTTGATGTTGTTAATAATTTATGTCATAAGATTATTCCTGGCATAGGCGAGTTTTTGCGATTAAATGGAGCATTTTATTCTAATAATTCCTGGCTAAGTAGGTCTGTGGCTGGCGTTTATAAAAAAACTTTAATAGTTTCGTTGCCAGGTAATCCATCAGCTGTCTCTGAATGTTTAAGTTCATTAGAAAAATTATTATTACATGCTGTGTTTAATATAAATAAAATATGATTAATTATTTTTTTGCATTAGATATTTTATTTAACAGTAGTGATAAGTCTGTTTTGTCAAATAGACGTGTAAGCGTAAAACTAATTGATTCTGTTAAAATGGTTAATTGTTTTGATTTGGTTGCTTTTAATTATATTCCTGTTTTTAGCAATGCTGCAATGGATGGTTATGCTTTTAATTTTTTTAAGATTAATTATAATTTCAGTTGTATTAGTAATAATTTTTTTATAATTGATATTATAAAAGCTGGCAATTTAGTTGATTTTAATGATTTTGATGGGGATTATGTTATTGAAATTATGACCGGAGCAAGACTGCCGTCTAGGTTTAATGTTGTTGTTAAAATAGAAGATGCTTGTTTAAAAGATAATAATCCATTTGATTTAATTATTACACGATATTTAAATTTATATGAAAATGTTAGATTTTTAGGTGAAGATTTTGCGTTTGGTGATTTTTTAATAAGAAAAGGACAAATTATTTCTTGTGCTAATATTATGTCAGTTTCTGCTTTTGGAGTGTCTGAACTTTCTGTTTTTAATTGTTTGAAAATTTTTTTGATTTGTACTGGTGATGAGATTACTGATTCGTTTAATTTAGACTCTGATAGATTTTATGTTAAAAATTCCATAGCGTGCTATTTTATAAGTTTTTTTAAAGAGCTTGGGATTGATGTGGTTTATTTAGGTGTTAGCAGTGATTTTAAAAATGTTTTTAAAAAGAAAATTTATAATATTTTGTCTTATGAAAAAAACAGTATTATTATAACCACTGGAGCCGTTTCTAAAGGTAGAGCAGATTTTATTCCAACGTTTTTGATTGAGTTGGGAGCTCGTATTCTTTTTCATGGAATTTCCATAAAACCTGGAAAACCTATTTTATTTGCTAAGTATAGATCCAATTATTTTTTTTGTTTACCTGGAAATCCTATTTCTTCAATAATTGGTTTAAGATTTTTTATTTACCCTTTTTTACAACATTTGAATGGATGTTTTTTTGATGAACCGTTAAAAGCTGTGTTAGATGGAGATTATTTGTTTGAGCGTAAGTGTGATTTATTTTTAAAGTCTTTTACTTATTTTTATAATTCAAAATTTTATGTTAAAATAGTTACTGATCAACAATCATTTAAAGTACAATCTTTTTCTAGATCTAATTCTTTTGCGTTTTTACGGATGACTGATAGAGCTATGAAGGGCGATATTTTGAATGTTTATTTTTATCAACCTTATAATTTAGTTAAATATTATGATTACGGTAAATGTTAAGATGTTTGGAATTTTTCAAGATTATTTTTCTGATAATTTATCTATTGATATATCTGACGATTTGTCTATTTTTTTATTAAGAGGCGAATTATTGAATAAATTTAAAAATAGTTCGTTTTTAAATTTTGAATATGTTTTGAGTAGGTCTGTTTTTTCTGATGGAGTTAACATATTAAGTGATGATTATGTTTTAATTAATAATGATATTATTTGTTTATTACCGCCATTTTCTGGAGGGTGATATGCATGATAAGTTGATTATAAATATATGTGATTCAAGGTTAGATGTTAATTTGGTAATGTCTGTTTTTAATGATGCTGCTGGGGCAGTTTTTTCATTCATTGGTACTATTAGAAATATAAACTATGGCAAAGAAGTTAGTTTTGTTAATTATTATGTTTTTAATTCATTGGTATATTCATTGTTGAATAAAAAGTGTTTTGATTTATTGTTGTGCGATAAAGTTTGTAAGATTTGTATTTTTCAGAGGTCTGGAATATTGTATGTTGGGGAGGTGAATTTAATTGTTTGTGTTAGTTCTATTGATAGGGCAACATCATTTTTAACTTGTACAGCAATAGTTGAATATATAAAGCATTCCATTCCAATTTGGAAAAAAGAGCATTATTTAGATTTAAGTTATAATTGGATTAATTCATTTTAATTTTATGTTTAGATATATTTGTCCAAGCGTTTTGGCTGGTGGAGCTTCTAGTAGATTTGGTGAAGATAAAGTTTTATTTGTTTTTGGTAGATATTCTTTTTTAGATTCTAGATTAAATTTATTATTTGATGTTGGTTTTGTTGATGTTTATGTTGGTGGAAAGTATAGTGGGTATTCGTGTTTTTTTGATATAGTAAAGAATTGTGGGCCAATTTCAGCTTTGTTGACTGTATTTTTTTCAAAATTTGTTAATAAATTTTTATGTTTTTTGTTTGTTCCTGTAGATGTTTGTTTTTTGAATACTAGTTTTATTTTATATTTTATTTTTAATTATAATTGTTTTTATTCAAGTTTTTTTGAGAATTTTTTGTTGCCGATTTTATTATCTATTTCTTTTAGTGTTTATTTATTATTATTTAAGTTTTGTTTTTTTTTAGAAAAATTTTTTTTTTCTATTCAAACTCTTTTATTATTTATCCTATCTAAATGTTGTAATGTACATTCATTTTTTAGATTTTATTTTTTTAACTTTAATATTTCTTATAATTTATTATTATGTGTTGATTATAGGTGAGGCGTTTTTGTTTGTTTTAGGTTTTGATTTTGGTGTTAATTATGTTGGTGTAGCAGTTGGGCAATTTTTAACATGCTCGGCTTCTCCGTTGTTTTCTATTTTTGTTAAAGAAAACTACATTAGAAATTATTATATAGCCTCTATATTGGAATTTTGGAGTCCGCAGTGCATTGTTATAGGTTATCCAATTAGTGATTTATATGATAATTCGTTTTTATTAGATAAAATAGATAATTTTGCATTTGATTTAAGATTGTCGTTTTTAATTCCTGTCATCTTTGTTAATGAGAATTTATCCACCTGGCAGGCTAGACGAGTGTTTTTGATTGATAGGAATAAAAACGACAGAACTGTTTTTTTTTCTGTGAATGCTTGTTCAGCGGTTATTTTGGTTGAACAGTGGCTGTTTGATCAATCTGTTATGCAATAAGATTGTTTAAGTCTGATATTTTTATTAATATTTATGTTACATTTAAATAATTTAATTATTTTTATAATTGGGCCTACATGCGTTGGTAAAACTAAATTATCAGTTGATTTATATAATTATTTTCCAATTGAGATTCTTAATGCTGATGCGAGTATGATATATAAATATATGGATATAGGAACTGGTAAACCAAGTTATTTTATTAGAAGTAAAATTGTACATCATTTAATATCTATTAAAGATCCAAGTGAAACTTATTCTGTTTGGGATTTTTGTGTTGATGCATTTTTTATAGTGTTAGATTGTTTTTATCATGGTAAAATTCCTGTGTTTGTTGGTGGAACTATGATGTATATTTGGTATTTACAAAATTTTTTTAAATTTTTTAAAAGTTTTTTATTTAACAAAAACTTTAATATTTTTTTTAAAAGTTTTTTTGAATTTTTGACAAAAGATGATAAAAATGGTAAATGTTTAAATACATTTAATAAAGTTTATAGAGATAAATTTTGTTTGTTTGATTATTTTAATTCTGATATTTTTTGTTTTAAATTTGTGAATATTTTTTTAGTGCCATTTAATAAGGAAGTTTTTTACTGTAAAATAAAAAATAGGCTTTTGGGGATGTTAGCTGATGGTTTTTTATCTGAAGTTGAAGCGCTATATTCTAGAGGAGATTTAACAGTTAACTCTCAATCTATTAGGTCTATTGGATATAAAGATTTATGGCTTTATTTAGATAATAAGATGTGTTTTTTGAATGCAGTTAAATCAATTTTGAAATCTACCATTGATTTATCTAATAATCAATTGAAGTGGGCTAAAAAGTTTGGTTCTAATGTGTTTTATATTGAAAATAAGGAGAAGTTTTTATTAAAGGATAGCGTTAGCATTATTAATGCGTTGTTATTTTGATTTTTTTAAAAGCAAGGGTGTTGTATGTTTTTTAAGAATTTTGTTTTTAGGTTTTTAGGTGGTAATGAGTATAAATTTGATGGTACTTTTTTTAAAAAGGTTTTTGTTGGAGTTATTTTTTTAATTTTTTTTGTATATTTGGCTTTAGGCGTGTATATTGTTAAGCCTGCAGAGCAAGCTGTAATAACACGGCTAGGTAAATATAACAGAATTACTGGCCAAGGGCCTAATTGGATACCTATTTTTTTTGAAAAAAAACAAATTGTTAATACAGAAAAGTTAGAACGAAGTGGTCATTATGGTTCTTATATGTTAACTAGAGATGAAAATATAATAACTGTAGAGATAGAAGTGCAATATAGAATTAGTGATGTTGAAAAATATTTGTTTAATTTAGCTGAACCTGATAAAAGTTTAAAGGAAGCTGCTGATAGCGCATTAAGGCAGGTTGTGGGGTACTCTGATTTAGATTTTTTAATGACATTAGGTAAAGAACAAATTGCTTCTGAAATTCATGAACAATTACAGCATATATTAGATTCTTATAATTCTGGTATATATGTTTCTGTTGTTGCTTTGAAAGATGTTAGAATACCAAATGATATAAAAAGCTCTTTTGATGATGTTATAAAAGCTCAAGAAGAAAAGGAGCAATTGAAGCATCAAGCTGAATCATTTGCAAATAAGGTCATACCTGAAGCTAAAGGCGAGGCTTTTAGAATTTTAGAAACGGCCAACGCTTATAAGCAAGAAGTTATTTTTATAGCTGACGGTGATGTTATTAAATTTAAATTGATGTTAGGTGAATATAAGAATGCACCAGAGGTAACTAGAATGCGGCTTTATTTGGATGCGTTGGAAAGTGTTTTTTCAAAAACCACAAAAGTTTTAATCGATTTAGCTAATAATAGTATAATTTATTTGCCTATTGATAAATTTTTGTCAAATGGTAGTGAAAATACGTTATTAACTAATAAAACTAGATAATTGAGGTTTATATATGAGGGTTTTTTACTTTGTTTTTTTATTTGTTGTTTTAGTGTGTATAATGCCTTTTTCTTTATTTACTGTTTATGAAACAGATAAAGCTTTGATTGAATATTTAGGTAAATTAAAAGTAGATGATAAGACAAAAGTTGCTAGAATTTATTATCCAGGATTGCATTTTAAAATACCATTATTGCAAGAAGTTAGAGTTTTTGATATGCGTTTAAAAGTTTTAGATTCTCAGTCTTCTAGGATTACAACTAAAGAAAAAAAAGATGTCTTAGTGGATTTTTATGTTTTATGGCAAATTGATGATTTGTCCTTATATTACACTAGAACCGGTGGACATAGAAATAAGGCTGAACAGTTATTGAGGCAGAAAATAGTAGCCGATTTAAAAGCTGAGTTTGGCAGACATACTATTCAAGAAGTTGTATATGGTGAAAGGTTGGAATTGATGTTCAGACTTCGTGAAGATATGGAGAGTACTACTAAGAATATAGGTATTTCTGTTATTGATGTTAGAATAAAACGTATAGATTTGCCTGACGAAGTTAGAGATTCTGTTTATAATAGAATGAGAGCTGAAAGAGAACGAGTAGCTAGTGAGATAAGAGCAAATGGTAGAGCTGAGGCTGTAAGAATTCATGCTTTAGCTGAAAAAGAAAAGCGCATTATTGTTGCTCATGCATTGAAAGATGCTAAAAAAATAAAAGGTGAAGGCGATGCTATTGTTACTAAAATTTATGCTGATGCGTATAAATTAGATCCTGAGTTCTATTTTTTTTATAGAAGCTTAGATGCTTATAAAAATTCTTTTTGTAGTAAGTCTGATATTATTGTTTTATCAAGTAGTAATGAATTTTTCAAATATTTTAAGAATTTTAATTTATGATATTTTATAAAAGCAAAGATTTTAAACCTGGATTAAAAGTTGAAGTTAATAATGAACCTTATGTTATAATTGAACAGGAATTTGTTAATCCTGGTAAGGGTCAAGCATTTAATAGATTAAAAATGAAACATATTGTATCCGGACTTATAATACGAAAAACTATTAAACTTAGCGAGAAGTTAAAGGCAGCTGATTTATTTGAGTTAAAGGCTAAATATTTATATTTGTCAAATGATATTTTTTATTTTATTGATGAGCAATCGTCTGAGTATCATGAGGTGTTTAGTAATATTATAGGCGCTGATAAAAATTTTTTAAAAGAAGGGTGTTTGTGTTATCTTGTTTTTTGGAATAACACAATTATTGCTTTTAAGTTGCCTAAATTTGTTGAGTTAATAGTTATTTCAGCAGAAGATGTAAACAGCATGTCTGTAATTTCAAAAACTTTTAAGAATGCAGTTTTAGAAACTGGTATAAGTGTAAAAGTTCCATTATTTGTTAAGGCAAATGATCTCATTAAAATAGATACAGAAAATCATGAATATGTGTCAAGAATTATTTAATTTATAAGTATTGGCTAAATTAGTGTTAGTAGTAATTTCTATAGTGTAAATTTTTTTTGAATTTTTTTAGTTAAGTTTTTTTGTAATTTATGTCTATAAAAAATATATTTGGGATTATGTCGTGTAAAGGCGGGGTTGGAAAGAGTACTTTAGCTGTTAATTTAGCATGCTCTTTGTCAAATTTTTTTAAAAAAAAAGTGGGTTTACTTGACGCTGATGCATATGGACCAAATCATTTAAGATTATTAGGAATATCTAGTGAAGATTATTTAAATTTGAATTTCACTGATAATTCTTTTGTGCCAATTTTCAAGCATGGTGTATATTCTATGTCCATGGGATATTTTTTAAATATTAATTCTCCAGTTTTATGGCGTGGTCCAATGATTAGTAATGCAATTAGGCACTTGTTTAATAATACAGTGTGGGGTGATTTAGATGTATTGATAGTAGATTTTCCACCAGGCACTGGAGATATTTATTTAAGTCTATTAAGAGATATTATTTTTACTGGTGTAATTTTGGTTACTACTCCTCAAATATTATCAGTTGATGATCTTAGACGATCTATAGTAATGTTGAAGAAATTTAATATAAATATTTGTTGTTTAGTAGAAAATATGACATTTTTAAAGTGTGTTAATTGCAATCATTTGAATTATATTTATGGAAATCATGGTTTTACAGAAAAGCTGGCTAATGAGTTTTCTATAGATAATTTTTATGAAATTCCATTAATTGAGTATATTAGTAATTCTGCTAATAATGGAATTCCATTTGTATTAAATAATTGTGATATTTATTTAGTAGATTTGTTTAAAAATATATCTGAATTACTATTGTGAGTTATTTTAGTAAAAGGTGTTGTATATGTATATTAGTTTTTTTTGATATGTTATACGATTTTAGGATGTTATATTTTTGAATTATCAGTCTTTCTATTTTTAATGTGCATATTGGTTGTTTTATGTATGCACTTAATGTGTCTATTATTGTTCTCATGTATACTCCATGGCTACATTTTATTTTTAATGTTATTAAGTTGTGTGTATTTTTAATTAGAATTATATTGTATATTTTTGTAGGTCTTTTTTTTGTTTTTATGTTTATTTCTAGTCTAGCAAATTGGTATAGTTTCATTCCATTGTGTTTTATTGATGAAAATATTGATGGTATTTGGGTTTGTTGGTTTTTTATATTGTTCAATTGTGTTTTTATTTTGCGTGATGTTATTTTTTTTGTTTTGTTTTGAAAAAATGTTATCTTGTCTTCTAAATCGTTTGATTTAGATTTTATACCTATTAATGCTGTTATTATGTATGTTTTTTTATATAAAATAATATTATTTATTTTTTTTGTTTTATTTCCTATACAAACAATAAGTAATCCGGATGCTGATGGGTCTAATGTACCGCAATGACCAAGTTTTTTGATTTTAAATTTATTTTTTATTATTTGTATTGTTTTGTTGGATGTTATATTGATTGGTTTGTTGATCAATAAAATACCGTGTATATTCATTTTTGAATTTTTTTAATTAATGCGTCTATTTCATTTTCGTATTCTATTGATTCATCTAATGTCAATATTATTTTTGGTATTTTGTATTTGTTCAGTTTTGTTGCTAAATTATATTTTATATAATTTGAAGATCTATTTAGTTGTTTTAATATTTCGCTTTTATTTTTAAGTATAGATAAATATATTATTAAGTTATCAAAATTTTTTGATATTTTTATATTTGTGACTGTTATCAGATTATTCTTTATATTATGAGTTAGGTCTGTTAATATAGTGGTGATGTGTTTATGTATTAATTTTTTGTTTATATTTTTATTCATATTATTTTTTGTAGAATTTAATATTATTTTAAGGTTATTTTGTATGTTAACTGGTGTTTTGTATGTTGTTGGTGTTCCTATAGGTAATATTTTTGATTTTTCAAGTAGAGCTATTTTTGTCCTTAAGAACGTTGATTTCATTATAGCAGAAGATTCTAGAAAAATCTGCTTTATTTTATCTTTTTTAAATTTTAGAAATAAAATTATATCTATTAGTCATAATAATGAACAATATATTGCTGATTTTTTAATTAATCAGTTAACTAATGGTTTTTCTTGCGCTATTGTTTCTGATGCTGGAACACCTGGTATTAGTGATCCTGGTTATTTTTTTGTTAATAGCGCATATGTTAATGGATTTAAAGTTGTACCTATTCCAGGTGCATCAATTGTTGCTACTGTTGTTTCTGTTTCTAGTTTTGCTGTTAACAAGTTTACATTTGATGGATTTTTGCCAAAAAAAGAGTTGTATAAAAAAATTTATTTTAAAAAAAATTTGTATGAAGAGCGTGTATGTATATTTTTTGAATCTGCTGATAGATTAATAGCAACTATATTTTTAATGAAAGAGATATTTAGTTTAGATAGATTAATCTTTATAGCTAAGGACTTAACTAAAAAATTTGAGTTTGTTATATCTTTTAAATTGGGTGATTTTAATTTTGAATTTATTGATTTTTATAAACAGTATTTTAAAGGTGAGTTTGTTGTATTGTTAAGTGGGTTTAAAGATCAATTATTAAATAATTTTAATATGAATAATTGTTTATTGGAAGATTTAATTAATAAAGATGGTTTTTATAACTTTATTTTTTTTTCATCTAGTCTGGATAAAAGCGTTTTTGCTTTTTATTTTTTTGATTTTATTAAAAAATAGTTTGTTTTAAATTCAGAAATTAATTTTTTATTTGTATGTAATATTAGTTTGTTTGTTTTTTCTTTACATATGTGTTTTTTATTTATGAACAGCGTGGATATGTTTTTTTGTATAATTATTTTTTTGTTATATATTTTTAATGTATGTAGTGATATTTTTTCTATTATATCTTTTGATTTAATGTATGTTATTAACATTATGTTTTTTTTTGTTGATGGCACTTGATTAATAATAAAGTGACTACATATATATAATCAATAGTAATTTTTATTTTTGGAGTTTTATATGGACAATGACATAGGTATTCGTCCTTTAGCTGATAGGGTTGTTATAAAACGAATAGATGAACGTACTACAGAAGGTGGAATAATTATACCTGAAACTGTTGTTGATAAATCTCAAAAAGGCGTTGTTGTTGCTATTGGTCCTGGCAAAGTTGTGGATGGTAAAGTTCAAAAGCTTACTTTGAAGTGCAATGATCATGTTATTTTTGGTAAATATGTTGGAACAGATATTACTATTAAGGGTAGAGATTATTTAATTATAAAAGAAGATGATATTATTGCAGTTGTGGATTAAGGAGTAAAAAAAAATGGGTGTTAAAGATATTAAATATGGCGAAAGCGCGCGTCAAAAATTGCTAGAAGGGGTTATTATTTTGGCTAATGTTGTGCAAAAAACTTTAGGCCCTTGTGGAAGAAATGTTATAATAGAGAAACCTTTTGGGTCTCCAACTGTGACTAAAGATGGTGTTACTGTAGCTAAAGAAATAGAGTTAGAAGATAGATTTGTTAATATGGGAGCTCAAATGGTTAAGGAAGTAGCATCTCAGACTTCTGACATTGCTGGAGATGGAACTACTACAGCTACAGTTTTAGCTAAAAGTATAGCTATTGAGGGCAATAAGTGTGTGGCGGCTGGAATGAATCCAATGGATTTAAAACGCGGGATAGATAAGGCTATAGCAGTTTGTGTAAAAGAGTTGAAAAAAATGTCCATTCCTTGTTTAACAGATAAAGATATTATGCAAATTGGGGCTATTTCTGCTAATTCTGATTTTGAAATTGGAGAAATTATATCTAAAGCTATGTCCAAAGTTGGTAAAGAGGGTGTTATAACTGTTGAAGAAGGTAATAGTTTAGAGAATGAATTACAGGTAGTTGATGGAATGCAGTTTGATAAAGGTTATGTGTCTCCACATTTTGTTAATAATCAACGTAATATGAGTTGTGAGTTAGATAATCCTTATATATTAATAGTTGATAAAAAAATAGCAAGTATAAGAGATATGGTGCCTGTGTTAGAAGGTATTGCTAAGACTGGTAAGTCTTTGTTTATTATAATGGAAGATGTAGAGGGAGAGGCTTTGGCTACCTTAGTTGTTAATAATATAAGAGGTATTGTAAAGTCTTGTGCTGTTAAAGCGCCTGGTTTTGGTGATAGAAGAAAGGCTATTCTAGAGGATATTGCTATTCTTACTAATACAGTAGTTGTATCTGATGAACTTGGCATATCTTTAGACTCAGTTAAATTAGAAGATTTAGGTTTGGCAAAGAGAGTTGTTATTACTAAGGATAATACTACCATAATAGATGGTGCTGGCAAAGTTAGTGCTATAAGGGATAGAATAAAACAAATAGAGAAACAACGTGATGAAGCTACTAGTGATTATGATAAAGAGAAGTTACAAGAAAGAGCAGCAAAATTATCTGGCGGAGTGGCTGTAATAAAGGTTGGGGCTTATACTGAAGTTGAAATGAAAGAAAAGAAAGCTAGGGTGGAGGACGCTTTACATGCAACTAGGGCGGCTGTAGAAGAAGGTATGTTACCTGGTGGAGGTGTGGCATATATAAGGGTTATGGATAAGTTAAGTGATATAAAATGTGATAACGAAGATCAAGTGCATGGTGTTAAAATAGTTTTGAGAGCATTAGAATCTCCATTACGACAAATAGCATCAAATGCTGGATTTGAACCAGCAGTTGTTTTAGAAAATGTTAAAAATGGAAGTGGTAATTATGGGTTTAATGCTGCTCTAGAGAAATATGGAGATATGGTAGAGTTTGGTATATTGGATCCTACCAAGGTATCAAAATGTGCATTAGAGCATGCAGGTTCTATAGCTGGTTTGATGATTACGACTGAATGTGCGATAGCTGAAGCTCCAAAGTCTGATAAAAATGGTGCTGGATCTCATAATGATAATATGAATTCTATGAATATGATGTGATTTATTAAAGCTGGCATTTATAATGCCAGCTTCATTTAATTATTAGTGATAAATTAATTAGTATTATTTCAAAATCTAAATCATTTATAATTATATACTCTGTTTGTATTTTTATTAGTGTAATGTACATGCTAATTATATCATCTTTTGTTAGTTTTTGTGATAAATATATAAATATGTTATATTTGGATAACATTTTGTCATAGTTTATTCTTATTTTGTGTAAGAGTATTTTATATAGGATTAGTTGTATTTGCGTTAATAAGTTTTTGTAATCTATGTATTTTTTAATTAATTGTTTTATATTTTTTATTAGATTTTTTGTATCGTGGTCATGTATGCTTTTTATTATAAAAAGTACATTTAATTCTGATAAGATTCCTAGTGCATTTTTTGTGTTTTGAAGTGTTATGATTTTTTCTTTTAGATTTATTATTTTTTCTAATGTGTTTATAGCTTGTCTTAAACTTCCATTGGAAAACAGTGATATATATTCTAGTGAATTATTATCATATGTTATTTTTTCTTTGTCTAGTATGTTTTTTAATCTGGTTTTTATATTTCTGTTTGATATTTTTTTAAGTTGAAGATCTATACATCGTGATATTATAGTTTGAGGTATTTTTTCTATTTGTGTAGTTACTAATATGTATATTGTGTTTTCTAGTGGTTCCTCTAGTACTTTCAATAGGTAGTTAAAACTGCTTTGAGAAAGCATGTGGCATTCGTCTATGATGTATGTTTTGTATCTGTTGTTTGAGTTTTTATACTTTGATAAATCTATTATATCTTTTATGTCTTCTATTTTTGTTTTTGATGCTGCATCTATTTCAATGGAATCGTAATTTTGATTTTTGTCTATAGTTTGGCAACAGTAACATATATTACATGGCGTTATTGTTGTTTGTGTTTCACAGTTTAAACATTTTGTTATTATTCGTGCTAGTGTAGTTTTTCCTGAACCTTGTGGTCCGCTAATTATATATGAGTGGTGGATGTTTTTGTCTTTAATTATATTTTTTATTATAAAGATTATATGATCTTGTCCAATAATTTCATTTAGACTTTTTGGACGCCATTTGTTTGCTAGTATTTTGTATTGCATATTAGGTAGTAATTTACTGACCAGTGTAATATCATTGTATTACTATTACCGATGCTACTTTCCAGTCCTGTCGGAGTTTTAGTTTTTTAATGTATTATTGATTAAGCAAATTACTACTTGATTTAATGTTATCATAATTTTTTAAATAAGTTAATGTTTTTTCTGATATTTTATCTAAAAAAAGTTCATTATACGATTTTAGTAGTAAATAAAAATTTTGATAGTCAGTTTTGTTTTTAATTTTTATTTTTTTATCTAATAATGTCAACCGTTTTATTGTTGCTATGTATGCTTTTTTTTTAAAATAAAAGTATGATATATTTATCTTATGCATATTTATTTGATTTTTTATTGTTTTGATGTTATTTTTAATTTTTTTTGAAAACATTTCTGTGTTTTTAATTTTTTTTAAAGCTGATACAGCTTTGTATTGAAATGTTTGGTCATGATTGTACTTTTTTATTCCAAGAATTTTTTGTATGTAATTATTATTTAAATTAAAATATATTATGGCTTTTAAATAAAGAATTGTATCATATTCTTTATGTTGTTTATAATTTTTTGATAGAATTATTATATTGTTTTTAGCTAGTTCAATATTTTTTATTTTATATTGTAAAAGTGTTATTAATATTTTTGATTTTTGAGTGTATTTGTTTTCTATGCTATTTTCTGATATTATTTTTTTTAGCAAAAATTCTGATTTTTCGAAGTTTTTTTCACTAAATAATTTTTTTGCTATAAAATAAGTTGTTTTTGTATTATAATCCTTAGCCTGCGCAGTAGTTATGAGAAGTGTTAGTGTGATTAGTATACATATTATGTTTTTAATCATATAGTTGCCTTATTTAAATATTATTTTTGTTGAAATGTTTTTGAGTTTTAATTTCTTTATTATTGTGCCAATTATATATTTTTTTTTATAATTATTTGTTTTTGTTTTATTTATTAGTTCAATGTGTATAGTTAACGGTATGTATTTACTTAGTGTTATTTTTTTAATTTCTTCTTTATATAAAATTTTTTCTGTATTTTTAATTGTTTCATTAGTTATATATGTCTTTTGATAGCTTTTAATATTACCTATGGATCTTAGTATATTTTCTACTCCAAAATTGTATTTTGCTGATACAAATATATATTCTATGTTTTTAATTGTATTTTTTAGATGCGTACTTATTTTTTTAATTTCTATTTTTTTAATAGTGTCTGATTTATTAATTATTATTAGTGTGTTTTTGTTGTTGTTTTTTACATATGCTTGGATGGCTTGATCTTGTGTTGTTATTACATTATTTATATCTGTCACTATTATAGCAAGATCGCAAAACTTTATTGTATCCAAAGTGTTTTTATTAGAAATTTTTTCTATATTTGATAAAGTATTTGTTTGTTTTTTAATTCCTGGAGTGTCAATTATATTGTATTTTGTATTTTTAATATCAGTTGTTATTTTTATTGAGTCTCGTGTGGTTCCTGGAGTATTATCTATTATTAGTTTTTCAGTTTTGCTGATTTTGTTTACTAGTGTTGATTTGCCTACGTTTTGTCTACCAATTATTGCTATATTTGTTATATTTTTATGATCTGTTCTAATAGATTGTTTGTAATCTGAAATAATTTCTATATGATCCAGTAATGTTGATATTCCGATATTTTTTTTAATTGATAAAAGTAACGGTGTTTCTATTTTCAGGTCTGTTTTTATCAAATTTATTTGCGATTCTGCGACAAGATCTATTTTGTTTATTACATATATTATGTGTTTTTTAATTTTTCTTATTATCTTTAATATATTAATATTAATTTTGTCAGATTTATCTTCTGCATTTATTATAAAAATAATTATATCTGCTTCTTTTATGCATTCCCATGTCTTTTTAATTGTTTTGTAATCTAAGTCTGTTTTTTCATGACCTATACCGGCTGTGTCTATTATGTTAAAAGTTTTTGATTTAATTTTTACTTCGTCAGATATGCAGTCTCTTGTATATCCATGGTAATTTATTATTGTAGCTTGTGTTTTTTTTGTAATTAAATTAAACAGTGATGATTTCCCTACGTTTTTTTTACCTATTATTACTATTTTATTCATTTATCTTTATTTTTTGTTAATTTAATTAGATTACCATTTTTCTTTATAAGAATTAGAACATTTTTTTTTAAAAAAGAAGTTTTGATATTATATTTGTTTATTTTAATACTTTTAGTTATGTATCCAGTAGAATTATTTATAATGTGTATGGTGCCTGCTTTGTTTATCATTATCATATTTTTTTTGTTTATTGATGCTGATTCAATAATTTGGGTATTTAAACTTCTATTTGTCCAATTTTTTTTTCCTGAGTGTGGATTTAATGATGTGAAATTGCCATTATTTTTTAATACTATTAGTGTATTTTTGTTTATAACAAAATTTTTATAATTTTTTTTTGTTTTTTGCCATAAAAATTTCCCATTTGTGCCATTTAATGCTATAAAATTGCCATCTGAGTAGCAGATATATATTGTGTTTTTGTATATTTGTATTTTTTTAATATTTTTATAGATGTAATCATGTTGAAGTGCATTAGTGTTTATTTTAATATCTTTTATTGTTAAAATTACACCATTTTTTTTTTTAATAATTATTATTTTTTTATTTGGTATTATTTGGTAAATCTTGTTATTTGATACAAGAATTTTTGATTCTGTAGTTATATCAATGTTATTTTGATTTGTTAGCGTTTGCCATAATATTTTATTTTTTTTTATGTTTATCGATAGTATTTTACGATCATTCATATTAAAAAATATTTTATTATTTGTTAATTTAACATTTGATGTTGTTGTGCCATATGTATTTATGTGCTTTTTTAGTTGTGGTTTTGAATTTTTTATTATTATAATTTTATTATTTAGTGTGTTAATCAATAAAAAATTATTGTTTAGTGTTATGTCATTTATTTTAAAATTTTTGTCTATAATTATTTTTTTAACTTTGTTTTGCGTTATTTTAAAAATGTTGTTTTTTGTTGAGATTAGTTCGTTTGATTTTAAGCTAATGTAATTTATGTTTTTTATATTATTTATCTTATAATGTTTTGATTGTTTTTCTATTTTTATATTTGTTTTTGTTAAATTATTATAAAAAAGAACCGACAATGTTATTAATGAAATAAATAATGATAGGTATATTTTTATTTTAATGTTTTTTTTCATATATTTATGTTATTAAAATTTTATTTTTTATTTTTTTTTCTAAATTTAGTTTATTTTTTTTTTCTTTAAGTTTTTTGTAAGACTTTTTTTTTATTTTTATTTTTTCAATGAACTGCGTTGCTTTAGTATAATTATTTTTATTTTTGTTAATTTTGTATAAAATAATACATGATATGTTGTAATATATGTTATTGTTTTGTTTTTTAATTGTATTTCTGGCTAAATTTTTTAATGTTGTGTTATCATAATTTTTTTTTGCTATTTTTATATTAAAAAAATTAATTGAGTGATTTTCTGTTATAGTTTTTTTATAGTGCATTTTATAACTTATTATTAGCATAAATACTATAATTATATATATTAGATTTTTAAGTATGAATTTTATTCTGTATGTCATAAGTAATATTTATTTTTATTGTTGTTAGCAAGCAAGCCCTGACAATTGACCGCAGGCAGCATTTATATTAAGTCCTTTTCTTTTTCGTATATTTGTTATTAATCCATAGTTTTTTAAAATTTGTTGAAAATCTTTAATTTTTTCCATATCTGTAGAGTTAAATGGTGTGTTTTCAATTTTATTAAATGGTATTAAACATATTTTACATGTTATATCTTTTAGTAAATTAGCTAATTTAATTGCATGTGTTTTTGAATCATTTATGTCTTTAAGCATTATATATTCTATAGTTAATCTATTTTTGATTGAGTATTTTTTGCATTCATTTAATAACTCTGCTATTTTATATTTTTTATTTATTGGCATTAAACTGGATCTTAATGAATCGTTTGGTGCATGTAATGACACCGCTAAAGGTATTTTATTTTTGTTTAAAATTTCAATTTTTGGTGTAATTCCGCTAGTGCTTATTGTTATTTTTTTTTTGCTTATGTCTAAACAGTTTTTGTTATTAATGATTGATATAAATGATATAACATTTGTTAAATTTAACAGTGGTTCGCCCATCCCCATCATTACTACGTTTGTTATAGTTTTATTTGGGAATAATTGTTTTATTTTATTTTTTGCTATTAGTAGTTGGCTTAATATTTCATGCGTTTTTAAGTTTTTTTTGAAACCATATTTTCCTGTTAGGCAAAAACTGCACTTCAAGATACACCCTATTTGTGATGATATACATATTGTAAAATGGTTTTTGCTATTTGGTATTGCAACCGTTTCTATTAAATTGCCATTATTTGTTTCAATTAGCCATTTAATGGTATTGTCATCATCAATATACTCTTTTTTTATTTTTAGTGGTAAAATGTTTGAAATGGCTTTAAGTTTGTTTTTTAATGTGTTTTTAGTGTTTATTAAATCAATAGAAAAAATATCTTTTTTGTATATTGATGTTATTATTTGCTTTGTATGAAATTTATGCTCTTTTAGCATTTTTAATAGAATTAACATTGATTTTTCGTGGAAATTTAAAAGATTTATTTTCCAATTTTTATTAACGTACATATTTTATATTATTTGTGATATAATTTTTATTTCTTTTATAGCAGATTCATATGAATCTGACGCATGAACAGCGTTTTCAGTTATGTTTGTTGCATATTTTGCTCTTATTGTATTTTTTTCAGCTTTTCTAAAGTCTGTGTTACCAATAAGTGTTCGTATTTTTTGAATTACATATTCGCCTGATAAAATTATTATTACAATTTTATCAGATGTCATAAATGATATTAATTCTTCAAAAAATGGTTTTTTGTTGTGCTCTGCGTAAAATGATTTTGCTGTATCTTCAGTTAATGTAGTTGTTTGTATACTATCTATTTTTAGATTAGTTTTTTCTATTATTGATATAATTTCCCCTATTAATTGTTTTTTTACAATGTCTGGTTTAATTATAAGTAACGTTTTTTGCTGTGTCATAAATTACCTTTTTTTAACATAAGTAAATAATAAGCTGGATTTTGTTATTTTTTATTAATAATTTATCTTATTTATTTTTTTTAATAAATTTTTGCCAATTACCTGAATATTTTATATTCTTTATATTCTTGCTCATGATGATTTTTTTTAAACATTTTATGAAAAAATATTTAAATTATTTTTTTCACCAAATTTTAATATGTATGTTTTCTTGATTTTAATATAATTTTTTAAATTATTAGATTTTAACTATCATCAGTTTTCATGAGTCCAGACTTTTCTCTTTTTTTTTACAAAAAGTTTTTAATATTTTATTTACTATAATTTTTATTTTTAATAAATGTGAGTGGTATAGCTGATATATAAATTGATGAATAAGTTCCGATTATTATACCTGCGGTTAATATAAATGAAAACCAATATAAATTTTCACCAGAAAATAAAAGTAAAGTAAATGTTACCAATATTGTTGAAAATGACGTACTTATTGTTCGTGATAGTGTTTTATTTATTGATATATTTATTATATCTATTAAACTTGTATCTTTTTTTGAAATTTTTATATTTTCTCGTATTCTATCAAATATTATTATTGTATCATTTACTGAATATCCAAATATTGTGAATATGGCCGCAAGTATTGTTAAATCAACTTCTATATTTAACACTGATATAATTCCAAGAATTATTAATATATCATGAAATAGAGTAATCATTGCGCTTGTTGCGAATATTGCATTAAATCTTATTGCTAAATATGTTGTCATAGAAATTATTGCTAGTATTATTGCTATTATACTTTGTTTTATTGTATCTTTATTTATTTCTGCGCCTATATAGGTTGAATTTATTATTTTTAAATTTTCCTGTCCTAATTCGTTTAGTAATTTTTTAATTTCTGTGGTGTTGTTTTTTATATTTTTTGTTTTTATTTTAATAGTTTTATCTGATCCATAATAATTTATTTTGATATTTTTAATTTTTGATAATTTTTGTTTAATTTCATTTATTTTAATATTTTTGATAATTTTTATTTCTAGTTCTGTGCCTCCACAAAATTCCAGCCCCAATGATAATTTTTTTTGTAAAATTAATAACATTGACAATAGGCATATAACAAGTGATATTGTTATACAAATATATCTTTTTTTTACAAAATTTATTGTCATATTATTTTTATTTTATTTTTTATTGAAAATTTAATTATATTTTTTGTTACAAATAGGGATGAATATATTGATGTTATTATACCTATGGATAACGCTATAGCGAATCCTTTTATAGGTCCGCCAGCGATTATAAATAAGATTAAAGACATTAACAGTGTTGTTATATTTGCATCTATTATACTAGACATAGCATTTTTAAAACCTTTGTCTGCTATTGCATTTATGTCAGATGTTATTTTTTGTTCTTCTTTGATTCTTTCAAAGATTAAAATGTTTGAATCTATACTCATACCTATTGTTAATATTATGCCAGCAAGCCCTGATAATGTTAGTGTTATACCTATTATTGACATACTGGCTATTAATAACATTATATTTGAAATTAGTGCTATATTTGATATTATACCTAGTTTTTTGTACCTTAGTATCATAAAAAACATTATACTTATTAATGATATTATCAATGATTTGATGCTGTTTGTTATATTATTTTCGCCTAGTGACGGCCCTATTATTTTTTCTTCTATTATTGATATTGTCGTTGGTAATGATCCTGATCTTAGTAAAATTGCTAAATCTTTTGATTCTTGCATATTTAAGCCAGTTATTTGAAACTGTTCATCTAACGGACTCATGATGTTAGCCACGCTTATTATTACTTCTTTTTTTCTTCCTTATTATTTTTTTTAAGTTTTTCTTTATATACAATAGCCATGGGTTTGCCTATGTTTTTTGTTGTTATTTTTTTAAATAATTCTGCACTTTTTTTATCTATTCTTAAATTTACACAAGGTTTATTCAATGTTTGTTCAAACCCGCTACTGGCATATATTATGGAGTCTCCAGTTAATATGTTTTTATTTTTTAATGCAATTTTATTGTTATTTTTGTCATGTAATATTATTGTTTTATTTTTATGTTTTTTATTTAATTCAAGCATCATAAATTTTAATGTAGCTGTTTTACCTATCATGCTTTTAGCATATTCTATATTTTGTATTCCTGGCAAGTCTATTGTTATTTTATTGTTTCCATATTTTTGAACTACGGTTTCTGATATGCCTAATTCATTTATTCTGTTTGTTAAGACAGATAATGTTTTATTTGTTATATCGTTTTTAAGGTTGATTTTTGATTTTTTTGTTAATTCTATTAGAATACTTTTATTTTTGTTAAGTATTTTAATATCTTGCGAAGAAGTTTTTATCAAATCAATGCATGCATTTTTATCTTCATTTGAAAAAAATGTCATTGTTATTGTTTTGTTTTTTATTTTTAAATTTTTATATTTTAAATTTTTTTCTTTAAATGTTTTTTTCAGAATAAAAAATTCTGTTTTTAACTTTTTTTTAAATTCTTCTAATGTATTTATTTTAGCAACTATATGTACGCCACCTCTTAAATCTAGGCCCAATTTCATTGGGTAAGCTTTTATTTTTTCTAAATATTTAATTTTATCAGATGGAACAATATTTTGTGAAATATCGGTATTTTCTAGTACATCTTTAAGTTTTTCAAATGCATTGAATTGTTCGTCTGTAGATTTAAATCTTAATGTAGTAGTTAGATTATTATGGGTTATTTTTTTTGTTTTAATATTTAGTTCTTCTATATACTTTTTATTTAAAACATTGGTCTGTGTATTATTTTTTATTATTATTGCTGGATCTTCTCCGTACAGATTTGGATATGCATATATTATACTTAATATGAAAATTATTAGTATAATTATAGAAGTTTTGTTGGTTGTCATTTTATGTTTTTAATTGTGCCTTTTGGCATTAATGTTGATATAAATTCTTTTTTTATAATTATGCTTATCTTATCTTGTATTTCTATTATTATAAATTGATCTGTTATTTTTAGTATTTTTCCAAGTATGCCACTATTTGTTACTATTTCATCATTTATTTTGATGGTGTCTAGTAATGTTTTATGTTCTTTAGCTTTTTTTGTTTGTGGTCGTATTATTACTAAGTACATTAATACAAATAGTCCTATGAATAACAATATAGAACTTAACCCATTTGTTAAATCATTAGTATTTTGATTGGCGTGTGATGTAATTGGTATCAATAATAATACTAGTATGCTTTGCATTTTTGCCCTTTGAGTTTTTAATGTGTAGCTACTATTGTACAATAGTGCTTTTTTTTTTTCTATGTTAAACTATGTATAATTATTTTTTTTTGTGTATAAATGTTTTTTATGTTAATATATTTATGTATTAATGCCGGGGTGGTGGAACTGGTAGACACGATAGACTCAAAATCTATTGATTTTTATTAATCGTGAGAGTTCGAGTCTCTCTCTCGGTATTTGGAATTGTTTTGTGTTTAAGTTGACAGAAAAATCATGGGCTTATAAATTACATAATGAATTTTTAAAAAATTATTTTAAGGATTTATATCAATTTGTTAATTTAAGGCGTGAATCTAAAATTATCTATCCATCTAATGATGAAGTTTTTTTTTGTTTTAATGTTTTACCATTTGATAAGGTTAGAGTTGTTATAATTGGACAGGATCCATATTGCAATCATGGGCAGGCTCATGGGTTAGCTTTTTCTAGTTTTAGTGGTAGTTTGCCTGGTTCATTATTAAATATTTATAAAGAATTATTTGATGATTTGGGGTTGAGACCGTCTAAATATGGTAATTTAATTAATTGGGCAAGGCAGGGTGTTTTATTATTAAATACAGTTTTAACAGTTGAGGCTGGCAGCCCTGGATCACATTTTAATATTGGATGGGAGTTTTTTACTAATTTTGTTATCAAATTATTGTCTGAGTCTGAACGATCTGTTATTTTTTTGTTATGGGGAAGAAGTGCTTTTGAAAAGAGTGAGTTTATAAATATTGATAAAAACATTGTATTTACAGCCGCACACCCATCACCAATGTCTGCTAAAAACGGTTTTTTTGGATCTAGGCATTTTTCTAAAGTTAATTTTAGTTTAAAAATGTTGAAAGAAAAAGAAATCAATTGGTTTTTAGATTAGTTATTATGGATTCTATTACTTTAGACAAATTAGAGAAAATTTTAATTAGGTATAATTTTATAGAGCAAAAATTGTCTGAATCTGATATATTAGGCGATAGTGGTGCGTTTTTAGATCTCTCAAAAGAATATTCTTCATTGAAAAATATTGTTTTGCGTTTTATTAAATACAATCAGATTTGCAAAGACATCATTAATATTCAATCGTTATTAATTGATGATGATTATGATATGCGTCGTATGGCTATAGTTGAAGCAAGGTTATTGGAAGAAAAGAAACTAATATTAGAGTCTGAAATTAATGATTTTTTTACGCCCAAAAATGAGAATATTAATAATATTTTTATTGAGATTAGAGCTGCTACTGGTGGAGATGAATCTGCTATTTTTGCTGAAGATTTATTTAAGATGTATTTTAATTATTTTTTGCATAAAGATTGGCGTGTTGAGGTGATGAGTTTTAGCTATGGTAATTGTGGTGGCTATAAAGAAATAATTTTACGAGTATTGGGCATAGGTGTATTTGAAAATATGAAGAATGAGTCAGGTGTACATAGAGTTCAGAGAGTGCCTAAAACTGAGACTCGTGGTAGGATACATACTTCTACATGCAGTATTGCTATACTTCCTGAATTAGAATTAGTTGATGATGTTGTTATAGAGCCTAGTGAATTGAGAATTGATACTTATAGGGCTAGCGGAGCTGGTGGACAACACGTTAATGTAACTGACTCTGCTGTTAGAGTGACACATAAACCTAGTGGTATAGTTGCTGAGTGTCAAGACGAACGATCTCAGCATAAGAATAAACAAAAAGCGTTATCTTTATTAAAATCTAGGTTGTTAATTTTTGAAAAAAATAAACAAAAGTATGAAATTGATGATTATAGAAAGCGTTTAGTGGGGACTGGCATTAGATCTGAGAAAATACGAACATATAATTATAATTCCAATAGGATTACTGATCATAGAAATAATTTCACTGTACATAAATTGAGTGATATCATGTCTGGAAAATTATGGTTGTTATTAGATCAATTAAAATAGTTTATGATTTTTTATAGATTAGTGTTTTTTTTTAATTTGAATTTTTTGTTTGGGCATAGATTTTTTTTTATTAGTTGTTATTTTGTCGCTTTTCCTATATTATTACCTCGTAGTGAGAGTGGTGTTTTTTTTTGCATTGTACGTAATTTTTTTGATTTTGAAAATCTGGTGGTGTTGGAGGTTGGATGTGGATCTGGGATTTTAAGTTGCCTTTTTTTTAATTTTGTTAATTTAAGTATTTTAAGTCTTGATATAAAAAATTATGCAATTTTTTTATTTTATAAAAATTATTTTTTTTTAAAAAATAAAGATTTTTATGTTGTTCAGTGTGATTGGTATTTTTTATTGCTCTCTTTTAAAAATTTTAATTTGTTTGTTTGTAATCCACCATACTTATCTTTTAGCGATTTTAAGTTTTTTTTTGATGAGTTTTCTTTTGAGTGTAAGGATGCATTGGTTTCTGGGTGTTCTGGCCTTAGTGGTTTATTTTTATTAGTAAATAAAACTTTTGATTCTATTGATAAAAATAGTTTCGTTATTTTAGAACATGGATATTGTCAAGCTAAAGATATAAGACAAGCTATGATGATTGCTGGTTTTGTTAATGTTTATACCTATAATGATATGCTTGGAATTAACAGGATAACTGTTGGAGAAAAGTAGTGATTTTGTTAAATTTCTTCTGAAATTTTTTTGTAGTCTGTTTTATACCATCCTTTGCCTTTTAAACTAAAATTAGATGCTGACATTATTTTTTTAAATTTATCAGATTTACATTTTGGACATGTTTTGTTTTTATTATCATTGGTCATTTTTTCTAGTCTTTCCATTATGTAATTGCATTGTTCACATAGATATTCATATATTGGCATATATATTTCTTTTTGTTATTTTGCTATTATTCTATTATATTTTAATATTTTTTTCTAGTTTTGGAGTTTTTATGATTGGTGTTATAAAAGCAATTATTTATATGTTGTTTGTATTGTTTGTTGTTCAAGCACTTACGTCTTGTGTGAATTTTTTATTTTTTTATTTAAAAAAAAAAAGAGATTTACAAGACAAAAATGTTTCAGACATCGCTGTTAAAATGTTACAATGTGATAAATGTGGTATTTATATGTCTAAAGATGAAGCATATACAAATGATGGTAAGTTTTATTGTAGCAAGGATCATTTTAAGTAATACTTTGTACCTGTAGCTTAATTGGATAAAGCATTAAATTCCGAATTTAATAGATGGAGGTTCGATTCCTCTCAGGTATAGTTTAGTCTTGAGAGTTTGAATATGCTTTAATTTTATCATTTATTTGTATGTTATTATAATCTTTTATGCTTATTCCACATTCAGTACCTGTTGACACTTCGTGGACTGTGTTTTTAAATACCTTTATTGATTGTATAGAACCTTTATAAACTAAATTATTTTTTCTAAATATTTTAATAATAGCGTTTTGTTTAATTTTACCTTGTACTATGACACATCCAGCTATAACTATTTTTAAGTCTTGGTTGAATATTTTTTTAACTTCAGCTGTGCCTATGACGGTTTCTTTTTGATCTTGAAGTAGTAATTTTTGCACTAACTCATTTATATGATCCAGTACATCATAAATTACATTAAATATATTAATTTTAATATTATTTGTTTTGGATAATTTAATTATTTGGTGATTTGCTTTTATGTTAAACCCAATCAATATTGATTTAGTTGTGACTGCTAAATCAATATCTGATTTATTTATTGTGCCGATGCCTATTTTTATTATATTAATTTTTATGTTAGTGGTTGATAAGTTTGTTATTGAGTCTTTTAATGCATGTATAGATCCTTGCACGTCAGCTTTTATTATTAAATTTATTTTTTTTTCATCGTTGCTCATTAATTTTTTCATTAAATCTTCTATGTTTGTTTTTTTGATATCTATGTCTGGCGTGTTTTTTTCATATGATATATGTTTTTTTGCATTTTTCTCAGCAACTATGAAATGGTCGCCTATTTTTTGATTACTTTGAAGGCCTGTTACTTGAATGTACATAGATGGAGTAGCTGTATGTATTATTTTATTACCATCTGTTATTAATTTTACCTTTCCATATTCTGTGCTTGTTTTTATTATATCGCCTTTTTTTAATTTGCCTTTTAATAATATTAGTGAAGTTAGAGTGCCCTTTTTATTATCTATTGTATTATCTAAAATAATGCCTTCACCAGGCACGTCCAAATTAGCTTTTAAATTTAACATTTCTGATTGAATATGTATATTTTCTAGTAAACTTGTTATGCCTTCACCAGTTTTTGCTGATATAAATGAAAAGAACGCATCTCCGCCCCATGTTTCTGGTATCAAATTAAATTTTACTAAATCATTTATTATTTTATCTTTTTTATTTTCTGATTCGTGTTTGTCTATTTTGTTTATTGCCACTATTATTGGTATATTATATTTTTTTGCTGTTTCTATAGATTCAATAGTTTGTGGTTTAATTCCATCATCTATTGATACAACCAACAACATTATGTCTGTGTGTTGTATGCTATTTATTCTTATTGAATTAAAAGCAAAATGTCCTGGCGTGTCTATTAAAGTCATATTTCCGTATGGCGTTTGAATGTTGTAAGCATGAATATGTTGTGTTATTCCACCATATTCTTTTTCTGGATTTTTAATTTGCCTTATATAATTTAGTAGTGTAGTTTTTCCGTGATCAATGTGTCCAGCTACTGTTATTATTGGTGGACGAGTATTTATCGTTTCTTTGTTGTGCATATGCGTTTATTTTTCCTTTAAAAATTCATTTATGTTTAAATTCCATTTTATTAGTCTAGTAATTAGTTTTGTATTTTGACCATGTTTGCCTATTATTTTTGATAGGTGTTCTTTTAGCACAGATATATTGATTAGTTTAATTTTTTCGTCTATTTCTATTGATTTTATTTCTATTGGATAAAATACATTTACTATATATTGAAAAATGTTTTTGTCCCACTTTATTATATCTATTTTTTCTCCACATAACTCTTGTGATATGTTTTGTATTCTTATACCTCTGTGTCCAATGCATGTTCTTATTGGATCTGTATTTTTTGTATTTGATTTTATTGATATTTTTGATCTAATACCTGGGTTTCTTACAATGTCTTTTATTTCAATTAACCCTGATTTTATTTCAGGAACTTCTATTTTTAGTAATTCTATTAACATATCATTTGATATTCGACTAAGTTTTAATTCTGTGTCATGGTTGGTTGTATCTATGAGGCATGCTTTTATTTTGTCGCCTGACTTGAACATATCAGTTGGAATTAAGTCTAATTTTTTAATTATGCCTTCTTTATTATTATTTAGTGCTATAATTATCTCTTCATCTGTTATTTTTTTAACTATGCCAATTAATATTTTGCCACGATTTTTATAAAAATCTTTTGTTGTTAGGTCTTTTTCTGCGTTTTTTACTCTTTTTATTATAATGTGCTTAGCAATTTGAGCATCTATTCTACCAAAAGTTATTGATTCTATTTCTTTTTTAATTGTGCCACCGATTTCTATATTTGGATTGTATTTTTTAGCTTGTGTAAGTGGTATGTCTTGGAATGGGTTATAAATTTGAATATCATCTGTTACATTATATATGGCATAAGTTTTATATGAACCTGTGTCTTGATCGAGAGTGGTTTCTACATTTAGCATTTTGTATTTTTTTTTTGTTGCGAATAATATAGCTTCTTTTATTGCATCGAAAATTATTTCTTTTGAAATACCTTTTTCATTTGAAACACTATTGACTATCGATTTTAGTGGAATTTTTTTATTCATTAAGTTTGTCTCGTAATCAAAAAATGTGCGTATTTAGATGCATTTTATAATCATGTAGTCAAAAATTTTGCGGGGACAGGATTTGAACCTGTGACCTTCGGGTTATGAGCCCGACGAGCTGCCAAACTGCTCCACCCCGCGATTGTCGTTATTTTAATAATAAATATTATAAAATACAAGTAGTATTATGAAAAATAAATAAATTTTTATATGTTGTTTTTAATAAGCTTTATTTAATATAGAATATTTTTTATTGTTATTCTTTTTTTTAGGAGAATTATATGCTTGGCCCTGAGGTTGTAGGTATATTAGTTTCTTTAACTGCAATTTCTAGCTATATTAACTATCGTTATATTAAATTACCTAAATCTATTGGAATAACTTCTATAACATTATCTTTGTCTTTAGTAATAGTTGTAGGCGGTAAAATTGGGTTAAATTTTGAATATATTAAATTATTATTGAATGATGTTAAATTTAATGAAACTTTTTTACATGGAATGTTGAGTTTTTTGTTATTTGCTGGATCATTGCATGTTAATATCATTGAGTTGTCAAGATATAAAGTTTTGATTACATGGTTAGCAACTGTTAGTGTTTTGTTTTCAGCCTTTTTTGTTGGATATACTGTTTATTGGTTAACGCAATTTTTATGTATAAATGTACCTTTTTATTATTGTTTTGTTTTTGGAGCGTTAATTTCTCCTACTGATCCTATAGCTGTCTTGGGTGTGTTAAAGAATATAAAAGCGCCTAGATCTTTAGAATTAAAAATAGCTGGCGAGGCTCTATTTAATGATGGCATGGGATTAGTTCTGTTTTTTGTTACGTTATCTTTAACATCTGAATTGAGAAATGTACTAGCATTTGATGCTGTTATATTTTATTTTTTTAAGCAGGGAATTGGTGGATTATTTTTAGGACTTATTATTGGTTTTTTTTCTGCAAAGGTATTAGCTGATATAGATGATTCTGAAGTTGCAATAGTTATAACTTTAGCTATTGTATCTGGCGGGTACACTTTATCGCATTCTATTTTAGGTGTTTCTGGGCCTATATGTATGGCTACTGCTGGGTTGTTTATTGGTAATTCTATAAAAAATAATAATATGAGTGATGAAACTGTTCTAAGGTTAGCATCATTTTGGGAACTTTTAGATGAAGTGTTGAATGCTATATTATTTGTTTTGATAGGATTAGAGTTTATGGGAATACGATTTGATTTATATACTACATTTGCGTCAATAGGCGTTATATTTATAACGATATTTGCTAGATTATTAAGTATTTTAATACCTGTTATTTTATTAGCTAGATTTAAGTTTTTTAATTTTGAGTTAGCTCTTATTTTAACATGGGGAGGATTAAGGGGTGGAATATCAATTGCGCTTGCTTTAAGTATTGAAAGTGTTTATCATGATTTTTTAGTAGCTATAACTTATGCTGTTGTTATATTTTCAATGATGGTGCAGGGTGTCACTATTGGTCCATTAATAAGAAGATTTATGCGCAAGTGGCGAATTTGACAATGTGTTAAATAGTTGATACTATGACTATTTTAAATAATAAGTGTTTTTTATGTTAAGTTCTAAGAAAAAGATTAATTTATTTGGGTTAATTTTGTTAATTGTTACTGGTATATTAAGTTTGAAGAATTTACCAATGTTTGCAGAAGTTGGCGTTTCTATTATTTCATTTTTGATTTTTGCTACTTTTTGTTTTTTTATCCCAGTGGCTATGGCGGTCTCTGAATTAAGTTCTACTTGGCCTATGGCAGGTGGTTGTTATTCTTGGGTAAAGAAAGCATGTGGAGAATCGTGTGCTTTTGTTGTTATATGGGCATATTGGATGCAAAGTATAATATGGTTTCCTACTATGTTAATTTTCATTATTTCTATGTTAATAAATGCAGTATTTCCATTTTTTAATTATTTTGATATGAGTTTGGTTTTTTCTGTGTTTAGTATTATTATTATATTTTGGCTTTTGACATTTTTAAATTTTTTTGGCATTGAAACATCTATTAATTTTAGCATTTTTGGTGTTATTTTTGGCACTATTTTTCCAGTACTTTTGATGAGTTTTTTTGGTTTATTTTTATTTTTGCATGGTGAAACAGGTAATATTGAGTTTAGCTTTAAAGCATTAATTCCAAATTTTAATTTAAATAATTTAGTTTTTTTATCTGGTATATTACTTGGAATTTCTGGTATAGAATTGATAGCTTTTTATGTTAATAATATTGATAACCCTAGAGCCAATTTAGCCAAATCTATAATAATTTCTTCAGTTTTTATATTAGTACTATATATTTTGTCTTCTTTATCCATTTCAATTCTTATACCAAAATCTGAAATTTGTTTTGCTTCTGGGGTTATATTGGCATTTAAAGTTTTTTTTGATAAAATTGGAGCGCCTGTGCTAACAAATGTTATGGCTTTATTATTATTTTTAGGGTCAATGGCATGCGTTAATACGTGGATAATTGGTCCTGCAAGAGGCTTATTGGTTGCTGCTGATGATGGATTTTTGCCCAAATTTATGACTAAGATTAATAATCATGGAGTGCCTGTCAATTTATTGATTGTGCAAGCTGTCATTGTAAGTGTGATGTCAATTATATTTTTTTTATATATTAATACAATTAATGGGTTAGTTTGGGTGTTTGTGTGTTTATCATTTCAATTTGCTGCCTTTTTATATATTATGATTTTTGTCTCTGTTTTACGTTTGAGAAAGAAATTTCCAAACACCGAACGCCCATTTAAGATGCCATTTGTAAACTTTTTTTCTTATATTGGAATTTTTATGTGTATTTTCACCTTTTTATTATCATATGTGCAACCGTTTGATATAAATATTATGCACAAAAATTTTTATTTTTGTTTGTTGTTTTTTTCTTTTATAATGTTAATAACACCATCGTTATATTTCATTTTTATCAAAAAGAAAAATGATATTTTAAAATAAATTTTTAAAAGAGTTTATTAGTTGATAATTATATTTAAATTTTCTGTTTCGTCAAAATTATAATTGGGGTTATTCGTTAATTTTATTTTTTGTATTTTTGTCATTTTTTCTAATACTTTTTTTGTTTTTTCTAATTTAATTAGTTGACTTTTTGTTATATTTTTTAATGTAACAATTATATTGTTTTTATTTGTTTGTGCTTTAATGTTTCTTATTTTTATACATAAGTTTTGTATTGATAATATGGTTTTTTCTATTTTTTTGTTTATTAATTTTTTTCTGCATGTTGGGTATTTTTCTACTATTATGTTAGTTATTTTATTATGATTTAATGATTTCCATAGTTCTTCTGTGATATATGGTGCTATTGGATGTAGTACTTTCAATATTTCTTTAAATATGGTGTTGTTTATAGCTGTTGTTTGTTCTATATATTTTTTGTTTTGTATTAGTATTTTTGATAATTCTATGTGCCAATTGCAAAATTGTGTCCAAAAGAATTTGTATATTATGTCTATTACTATGTTAAATTTTCGTCTTTTTATATTTGTTTTTATATCTTTTTTGACATTTTGCCATATTGATACGATATATTTATTATAAATTAGTGATGTTTGGTGTATACGTATGTGGTTCTTTGATTTAGTTTTTTCTATAAAAATTGCTGCATTCCACAATTTTGTACAAAAGTTCTTGTAGTTTTTAACTTTTTCTAAATCTAGTTTTATAGATATATTATCTGTAGCTATAGCACAAAATGTTAATCTCAATGCATCTGCTCCAAAAGTTTCAATACCATTTGGAAATTGATGTTTTGTGTGTTCTGCTACTTTATTTTTCATTTTTTCATTTATAAGATTTGAGGTTTGTTTTTTAATTAGTGAGTCTTTATCTATACCATTTATTATATCTAAAGGGTCTATTACATTTCCCTTTGTTTTTGACATTTTATTTCCCAAATGATCTCGTATTAATCCATGTATATATATTTCTTTAAATGGCATAACATTTGTGAATTTCAGTCCAAACATCATCATTTTTATTGCCCAAAAAAAAATTATATCAAAACCGGTGATTAACGTAGTAGTTGGGTATAATTTTTTGTATTCTATTGTGTTATTTGGCCAGCCTAAACTTGCAAATGGCCATAATGCAGAAGAAAACCATGTATCTAAAACGTTTTCATCTTGCGTTAGTTGAGTGTGTTCATTTATTTTGTATTTTTTAATTATTTGTTTTTTTGTTTGGCCTATATATTCATTATTGTAGTTGTCATACCATATTGGTATTCTGTGTCCCCACCATATTTGCCTACTTATACACCAATCTTTTATGTTATTTAACCAGTCAAAAAATATCTTTTTCCATTTGTTTGGAATAATCTTTATTTCATTTTTCTTTATTGCGTTGTATACTGGGACAGCTAACGTTTGTGTTTTAATATACCATTGTTCTGTTATTAGTGGTTCTATAATGGAATTACTTCTATCTGCTTTTGGTATTTTATTTTTTTGTATTTCAATTTTTTCTATTATGTTTAAATTTGTTAAGTCTTTTTTTATTTTTTTTCTTGCTTCTGGTATTGTTAAGTTTCTATAGTTTAGTGGAACTAAGTCGTTTAATGTTCCATCCTTGTTTAATATGTTTATTATTGGCAGATTATGTTCTTTTCCTATTTCGAAATCTGTGAAATCGTGCCCTGGGGTTATCTTGAGACATCCAGTTCCGAAATTTATATTTACATTCTTGTTAAATATTATTGGTATTATTCTGTTTATTATTGGTATTATTACATGTGTAGATATTATATTTTTATGTCTACGATCATCAGGGTTTATTGCTATTGCAACGTCAGCAAAAATTGTTTCAGGTCTTGTTGTAGCAATCGTTATATATGAATTTTCTGTGTTTTCAATTTTATATTTTATATAAAAAATTTCGCTATCTATTTCTTCATGTATTACTTCTAAATCTGATATTGCTGTTTGTATTTTTGCATCCCAGTTTACTAGTTTTTTTGCTTTATATATTAATTTATCTTCATATAATTTTATAAATGCTGTTTTTACTGCATAAGAAAAATGTTTATCTAAAGTAAACCTATTGGTTTTCCAATTTAATGAACAACAAAGTTCTGTTAATTGTTTTTTAATATTTTTATTAGATTTGTTTTTCCATTTTATTGCATACTCATAACGTGGTGTTTTTATGCTTAATTCTTTTATTTTTTGTTCTATTAAAATTTGTGTAGCTATACCAGCGTGATCTGTGCCCATTTTCCATAGCGTGCAATAATTGTTCATTCTGTAAAATCTAATTAGTATATCCATCAATGTTGCTTGAAATGCATGTCCCATGTGTAAATTGCCTGTTATATTTGGCGGTGGTAATGTTATGCAGTATGTTTTTGATTTTTTATAATCTGGAGAAAAATAGTTTTTTCTTTCCCAGTCGATGTACCATTGTGATGATAGTGTTTTTTGATCAAAAAATTTTTTCATGATAGTTTTTTTTAATATGTTCCTTTATGTTATTAAATGTTGTTAATGTATCCATTTCACTATTTATTTCCGTTATGTTTGATATATTTTTATACCAATGTATAATTTTTTCTGTATTGTTATTATAGTCTGTTAATCTATTTTTTATTGCTTTAAAAGAATCATCAAATCTTTTTGTTAATTTTTCGCCTGTTTCGTTATCTTTGTTTTTTATTTTTGGAATATTGTATAGTATATTATAGCTGTTTGTTTTATGTATAATCCTATATTTTAATCTTTTTAAAATTATATTTGTTTTTAATGTTAGTTTGATAATAAAATTTATGTCTATATTTTTTTTTGATAAATATATTGCTTGCGATAATGTTCTTGGGAATCCATCTAATAAAAAGTTACTGTTATTTTTTATATGTTTTTCCAATAGTGTTGAAATTATATCATCTTTAATTAGATTACCGTTTTTTATTTCTTTTTTTATAAAAATGCCTATTTCTGTTGATTTTTCAATTTCATGTCGTATTAATTCTCCGGTTGACATATGTTTAAGATTAAAAAAATTTTTAATTAAATGTGCTTGTGTTCCTTTTCCTGATCCTGGAGGACCTAATAGTATTATTTTCATTTTTTTTTCCCCTGGTTGGTTTTAATATTAAAAAAGTTTTTAATAATTTTTATTATTATTTTTATAATTAATTGACAGATAGATTATATTTTTATAACATTTAAGTTCGAATTGTATTATTCAATATATATAAATGACTACTATAAATCAATTAATAAATAGCAATAGAGTTAAAGTTAAGAGAAAAAATAAAGTTGCAGCTTTAAAATGTAATCCTCAAAAAAGGGGGGTTTGTTTACGAGTTTACACAGTTAAACCTAAAAAGCCTAATTCTGCTTTAAGAAAGGTTTGTCGCGTTAAATTAACTGGAGGTAGTGAGGTTACAGCGTATATTCAAGGCGTTGGTCATTCTTTGCAAGAACATTCTGTTGTACTTATACGTGGTGGTAGGGTTAAAGATTTACCGGGAGTTAGATATAAAGTTGTTAGGGGGGCTCTTGATGCTACTGGCGTTGTTGGCAGAAAACGTTCTAGATCGAAGTATGGCACAAAATCACCTAATAAGAAAGTTTAGGGGAAAAAAAAATGGCTAGAAAAAAAGTTTGTACTAATTCTAAGATTAAACCAGATCTTATATTTAATAGTTTGTTGTTAGCTAAATTTATTAATTATATTATGGTTGCTGGTAAGAAATCGTTGGCTGAGAAAATAGTTTATAATGCATTGGATATTGTTAAGGGAAAGACAAAAGTTGATCCAATGGTAGTTTTTGAAAAGGCTTTAGAACATATAAAACCTATAGTTGAAGTTAGATCTAGACGTGTAGGTGGTGCTACATATCAAGTGCCAGTTGAAGTTAAACCCAAGCGAGCATTTACTCTGGCCATGCGATGGTTGGTGGAATTTTCTCGCAAAAGAAATGAAAAGAATATGATATTAAAATTAGCATTTGAAATAATAGAAGCAGCTGATGAAAGTCAATCTATTGGTAATAGTATAGGTAGAGGTGGTGCTATAAAAAAAAGAGAAGATACACATCGTATGGCAGAAGCTAATAGAGCTTTTGCACATTATAGATGGTAAAAAATTATAAGGGGTATGTGTGATATTAGATTTAGATAAATATAGAAATATTGGAATTATAGCGCATATAGATGCTGGTAAGACAACTTTGACTGAGAGAATTTTGTTTTATACTGGAGTTTCCCATAAACTTGGCGAAGTCCATGAAGGATCTGCTGTTATGGATTGGATGGAACAAGAGCAAGAAAGAGGTATAACAATTACAGCGGCTGCCACAACATGTTTTTGGAGTGGTGGTTTTGATAAAAAAACTTGTAAAATAAATATTATAGATACACCTGGGCATGTTGATTTCACTATAGAAGTTGAGCGATCTTTACGTGTGCTTGATGGTGCAATAGGAGTTTTTTGTGCAGTTGGCGGTGTTGAGTCTCAGTCTGAAACTGTCTGGAGGCAAGCTAATAAGTATAATGTTCCTAGAATAGCGTTTGTAAATAAAATGGATAGACCTGGTGCTGATTTTTATTCAGTATTAAATCAAATGAAATTAAAATTGAAAGCCAATATTTTACCTATTCAATTGCCTTACTTTTTTGATGAGGTTTTTGTTGGTGTTATTGATTTGATTTATCAAAGATTGATTGTTTGGGATGATTCAGATTATGGATCAACCTTTACTTATAAAGATATTCCTACTTCATGCAGTGATATGTGTTTTAAGTATAGAACTGCTATTCTAGAAAGAGTAGCTGAAACGTCTGACGAAATCATGGAACTTTATTTAGATGGACGTAGTGTTCCTGTTGATAAAATTGTGTATGAGTTGAGAAAAATTGTTATTAAAAATGATGTAATTTTGGTTTTGTGTGGAGCTGCGTTTAAAAATAAAGGTATACAGACTTTGCTAGATGCTGTTGTTGATTTTTTGCCATCTCCAAATGATATTACTTTTGGAAAAGTTATACCTGTTTCCTTGGAAAAAAATTTAGATAAATTAAATTTTTTGTCACTAGCTTTTAAAATAGTTACTGATCCATTTGTTGGAACTTTAACATATTTAAGGGTTTATTCAGGTGTTTTTGAGTCTGGAAATTTTGTTTATAATAGTTTAAAAGATAAAAAGGAACGAATTGGTAGAGTGTTGTTAATGCATGCTAATTTAAGAGAGGAGATTAAATTAATGCGATCTGGAGATATAGTAGCAGTTGTTGGATTAAAGTATACTACTACTGGTGATACATTGTGTTCTTTGAATTCCAGCATTGTTTTGGAGCAAATGAGCTTTCCTGAGGCTGTAATTTCGATTGCTGTAGAACCTAAAACTAAAAATGATCAAGAACGAATGGGAATTGCATTAAAGAAATTATCACACGAAGATCCTTCTTTGAAAGTTAGCATAGATCCAGAATCGTCACAAACGATTATTTCAGGAATGGGTGAATTACATTTGGATATTGTTGTTGATAGGTTACGGAGAGAATTCGCTGTTGAGTCTAATGTTGGTAAACCTCAAGTTGCTTATAGAGAAACCGTTACTAAAAGTGTTGAACAGGATGGTAAGTATATAAGACAGTCTGGTGGCAGAGGCCAATATGGTCATGTTGTTTTAGGGATAGAGCCTTTGAAACCTGGAGAAGGCGTAGTTTTTGAAAATAAAATTTTTGCTGGGGTTGTACCTAAGGAATATATTCCGGCTGTTAAAAAAGGTGTTTTAGAGCAGAGTCAATTAGGAGTTTTAGCAGGATATCCGATAGTAGATGTAAAAGTTACTTTATTAGATGGTTCTTATCATGAAGTTGATTCAAGCGAATTAGCTTTTAAAAATGCCGCGGCTAGAGCTTTTAAAGCTGGAGTTTTAAAGGCTAATGTTATTTTGTTAGAACCTATTATGATGGTTTGTGTTGTTACTCCAGATGAATATTTAGGCGATATTATTGGCGATCTGAATAAGAGACGTGGTATTATACAAGGTATAAGTGATATTGTTTCAGCAAAAGATGTTAGAGTGAGAGTTCCATTATCTGAAATGTTTGGATATGCTACTGTAATTAGATCTATAACGCAGGGTAGAGCTACTTATACTATGGAGTTTTTTTCCTATACACCTGTGCCTGATTTTGTTTCTAAAAATATATTAAATAATGTTTGATAAAAAAGTGGTTTTTAGTAATGACAAATCGTAACCAAATTATTAGAATAAAATTAAAATCGTATGATTATAAGGTCATAGATCAATCTACAAAAGAGATTGTTGATACAGCAAAGAAAACTGGTGCTATTATTAGCGGTCCAATTCCTATCCCATCATATATAGAACGGTTTACTATTTTAGTTTCACCCCATGTTGATAAAAACGCTAGAGATCAATATGAGATAAGAACTCATAAAAGATTAATTGTTATAATTGAACCTACAGATAAGACAGTTAATGCGTTGATGAAGCTGGATTTGTCTGCAGGCGTTGATATTAAAATTTCTGTTAATTGAGGTTTTTATGAGTATTGTTTTTATTGGTTATAAATGTGGTATGACTAGTTTTTTTTCTGTTGATGGTTTTCATTATCCAGTTAGTGTTGTTAAATTATATACTAATTATATTGTGGATATTAAACCTGTGGATGATAATATTTCATTAGTTAAAGTTTCAGCGTGTTTTTTTGATGAAAAGAAAGCTTCTATGTCAGTTATTGGGTTTTATAAAAAAATTGGTCTTAAGTGTTTAAAATATATGACTGAATTTTCAGTTTTTTCTGATAAAATTAGTTGTTTTTCGGTTGGCGATGTTTTGCCATTGTCGTTGTTTAATACACATGATAAAATTGATGTTGTTGGAGTTTCAAAGGGTAGGGGTTTTGCTGGCGTTATTAAAAGACATAATTTTAAATCTCAAGGTGCGTCTCATGGTAATTCTTTATCTCATAGAGCACCTGGATCTATAGGTCAGTGTCAGACACCAGGTAGGGTTTTTAAAGGAAAAAAAATGCCTGGCAGAATGGGAAATTGTCGTGTTACAACTAAAAATATAGATATAATGAATATTTATAATGATTTAAATGTTGTTATTTTAAAAGGCGCCATTCCTGGACATATTGGTAATAAAATTATGTTAAGAAAGAATTTTTGATTATATTTATGGTGAGTTATGGAATGTTTTTTTTTAAAAAAAAGTGGTGAAAGAAGTAGCATTTGTTTATCAGATTTTGTGTTTGATACTAAATATAATGGTCTATTTTTACATCAATTTATTACTTCTTATATTGGTAATTCTCATACTGGTCAAAAATCCCAAAAATCCAGAGGAGAGGTTAGCGGTGGTGGTAAAAAGCCTTGGCGTCAAAAAGGCAGTGGTAGAGCCAGGGTGGGCAGTATTAGAAGCCCTTTGTGGCGCGGTGGTGGTAAAATATTTGCATATAGTTCTAATTATAATCATAAAAGAAAGATAAATAAAAAAATGTTTAATCTTGGTATGAGAATGATTTTTTCTCAGTTGTTACGTGAAAGTAGATTAACATTCTTTGATGATTTTTTATTGGAAAAAATTAATACAAAAATGTTTTTAAATGAAATTAATTATTTAAGCGTTGAAAATACTTCATTGTTTATATTTGGTGAGATTGGTTTTGAGCTTTTACGTTCTGCACGCAATTTAGAAGATATTGTTTTAGTTTCTTGTAGAAATATCAATCCACTTGTTTTAATGAAATTTAATAATGTGTTTATAACAGTTAATGCTATTAAAAGCATTGAAGAGTTTTTTAAATGAAAAAATTTAATTGTATTTATGATGTTGTGCTTCGTGAGCATTCAACGGAAAAAACTGTTATGTTGTCTGATAAGATGAATTGTGTTACATTTGTTGTGTCTAGTCGTTCTAGTAAAAGTGAAATTAAAAATGTTGTTGAGAAGTTGTTTAATGTTTTTGTTAATTCTGTTAGAATAATTAATGTTAAGGGGAAGCTAGTTAAATTTAAGAATTCTTTTGGAAAACAAAAAGATTGGAAAAAAGCTATTGTTTTCTTGAGAAAGGATTGTAAGATTAATTTTTCAGAGTTTAAGTAAATATGATTTTTTTAAAAAGATATAAGCCTACGTCGCCTGGATTAAGAGGTTTGGTGAGTATTAAAAATAATTCTTTGTATATTGGATCTCCTTATAAGAATTTGACTATTTTTAATAAGAATTCATCAGGTAGAAATAATTCTGGTAGAATAACTGTTTGGGGTAGAGGTGGCGGGCATAAAAGAAAATGCAGAGTTATTGATTGGAAAAGAGATAAATATGATGTTTTAGCCAAAATCGAACGTATTGAATACGACCCAAACAGAAGTCCATACATAGCTTTACTTTTATATGAAGATGGTGATAGACGATATGTATTAGCTGCTGATGGAATGAAAGTTGGCGATTTTGTTATGTCTGGTAATTTTGTTTCTGTAAGAAATGGCAATAGTTTGCCTTTAAGGAATATACCGCTTGGAACGAATGTTCATTGTGTTGAAATTTATCCTAAGTGTGGAGCTAGATTAGTTAGAAGCGCCGGTTGTTATGCGCAGCTTTTAGCAAAGGATAAAAAATATGCCACGTTGAGATTACGTTCTGGTGAAGTTAGAAAGATTTTTTTGGATTGTTTCGCTTCAATAGGCGTTTTGTCTAAGAGTGAACATAATTTGCAAAAATTGGGTAAGGCTGGTAGAAGTAGATGGAAAAATATAAGGCCAAACGTTAGAGGCGTGGCTATGAATCCTGTTGATCACCCACTTGGTGGAGGTGAAGGTAAAACGTCTGGTGGTAGGCCTGCTTGTAGCCCATGGGGTGTTCCTGAGGGTAAAATTACTAGAAAAAATAGAAAACGTGGTTATAAGTTAATTTTAAAACGTAGAACTAAATAAAATTTTTAATTTTTATTGTGAGGTTGTTTTGTGACTCGATCTCTTAAAAAAGGCCCATTTGTTGATTATTATTTGTTGAAAAAAATAAGAGGAATAGATCCTTTAAATAAACGTGTTATTAAAACTTGGTCTAGAAGATCTATGATTGTTCCTGAAATGATAGGTTTTACATTTGCTGTCCATAATGGTAAAATTTTCATTCCAGTTTTTGTTACGGAAAATATGGTTGGGCATAAGTTAGGAGAATTTTCTCCAACACGTGTTTTTAAAGGGCATTCTGGTGATAAGGGTATTAAGAATGTTAAGAGTTCTAATACGTCTAAAAGCAATATGAGGAAAAATTAATGATTATACGAGCTAGTGTTAAAAATGTGAGAATATCCAGTCAAAAAGTTATGCCTGTTTTGAATTTTTTAAGGAATATGCGCGTTGAACAGGCTATAGATGTTTTGACATTTAGTACTAAAAAATCCGCATTTTTTGTAAAAAAATTATTGAGATCGGTTATTTCCAATGCTGAGCATAATGCAGGAATGGATATAGATAATCTTTTTATTTATAGTCTTTATGTTACTAATGGTTCTAGTCTTAAGAGGTTTAGGGTTATGGCTAAAGGTAGATCTAGTCGTATAGTTAAGCGAAGTTGTCATATTTACATAGAAGTTAAGGAGAAGATTTAATTATGGGACAAAAAGTTAATCCTATTGGTATTAGGCTTGGTTTTATAAAGAAGAGTAATTCTTTTTGGTATCCTGATGGTGATACATTTGCTAATATTTTAAGAAGTGATTTAGAGATTAGAGAGTTTATTATAAGTAATTTACCAAAATCATCTGCTATTAGTAAGATTTTTATTGAGAGGATTAATCAAAACGTTAAAATTTCTATAAATACAGCAAAACCTGGTATAGTAATTGGCAAAAAAGGTGAAGATATAGAAAAATTGCGATCTAAATTAAGTAGTTTATATAATATTTCTGTTACGATTAATGTAGAAGAAATAAAAAAACCTGATTTAGATGCATATTTGGTAGCTGAAAATATAAGCATGCAGTTAAAACGTAGGGTTATGTTTAAACGTGCCATAAAGAGAGCTGTTAATAATGCTATGAAACAAGGTGCAAAAGGAGCTAAAGTTTCTGTTTCTGGTAGATTGGGTGGTGCTGACATTGCTAGGCGTGAATGGTATAGAGAGGGTAGAGTGCCATTGCATACTTTTAAAGCTGATATAGATTATGGTTTTGCTATAGCAAAGACAACTTATGGTGTTATAGGTGTTAAGGTGTGGATTTATAAAGGCGACGTTGTTTTTGATAAAAAGAATTAGGATTTTATTATGTTACAACCTAGTAGAACTAAATTTCGTAAACAGCAAAAAGGGCGAAATAATAGACGTGTTATTACTAAATGTAATAATTTAAATTTTGGCGAATTTGGTATAAAGTCTTTAGAAAATGGCAGAATAACTGCTAGACAAATAGAATCAGCTAGAATTGTGATTTCTAAACATTTAAAACGAATAGGTAAAATTTGGATTAGGATTTTCCCAGATAAACCTATAACAAAAAAACCTTTAGAGGTTCGTCAAGGCAAAGGTAAGGGTAATGTTGAATTTTGGGTTGCATTGGTTCAGCCTGGACGTGTTATGTTTGAAGTGGCTGGTGTGCCTCATGATATTGCTCTTAGAGCTTTAAAATTAGCTTCTTATAAGTTGCCTGTCAAAACATTGTTTGTTTCTAATTTTTTGGTATATAAATGAACATAAACGAATTAAAAAATGAAAGTGTTGGTGCATTAAAAATCAAGTTATTATCGTTATATAAAGAGAGGATGAAACTTAGATTTGAACGTGTTAGTGGAACTGAATTCATTAAAACTCATTTGATTAAATTTAATAGAAGAAATATAGCTAGAGTTTTGACTTTAATTTCAGAAAAAGGAAAAGATAATGTATGAGTGATTTAAAAAGAAAGTTTTTGGAAGGGGTGGTTGTAAGTGATAAAATGACAAAGACTGTTGTTGTTAAAGTTGTTAGAATTGTGAAGCATGTTAAATATGGTAAATTTGTTAAGCGGTCTACAAAATATTTTGTTCATGACGAAGATGATGTATGTGTTATTGGTGATGTTATTCTTTTTACAGAGGTAGCTCCAATATCTAAGAATAAAAATTTTATTTTTTGTTCTTTAAAAAAGAGGGCGGAGGTTTACAAATGATTCAAATGCAGTCTGAGCTACTTGTTGCTGACAACAGCGGAGCTAAAAAAGTTATGTGTATAAAGGTTCTTGGTGGATCAAAAAAACGTGTTGCAGGTATAGGTGATTTGATTAAAGTAAGTGTAAAAAATGCAATTCCTAATGGTAAAGTTAAGAAAGGAGAAGTTGTTAATGCTGTAGTTGTTAGAACTAGGAAGGGTATCAAAAGATGTGATGGATCTTTTTTAAAATTTGACACTAACGCAGCAGTTTTATTAAATAATAAGTTTCAACCTATAGGAACACGAATTTTTGGGCCAGTTACTAGAGAATTAAGAACTGATAGATATATGAAAATAATATCATTAGCTTTAGAGGTGGTTTGATTTTATGTTTAGAATAAAGTTTAATGATAAAGTTGTTATTTTATGTGGAAAAGATAAAGGTAAGAGTGGCATTGTTAAGAAGGTTTTATTTGATAGAAAAAATGAAAAGAAAAGTGTGATTATTGAAGGAATTAATTTATTCAAAAAGCATACTAAAGGAGTTCCAAATAAAAATAAAGCTGGTGGCATTTTGCCTAAAGAAATGCCAGTTGATTATTCTAATGTTGCATTATTTTGTCAATTAACTGGTAAAAAAGATAAAGTTTTTTTCAAATTTTTGGACAATGGAAAAAAATCTAGATTTTTTAAATCTAATGGCGAGGTGGTAAATTGAATAATTTTAAGGCTTATTATTATTCCAGTGTTGTTGATTTTTTTATTAAAAACAATTTCGCTAAAAATATTATGGAAGTTCCGAGATTTTCCAAAGTTGTTGTAAATGTTGGGTTTGATAGTTCATCTTTGAATAAAAAAAATATTGATGATATATCAAATGAATTATTCGTTATTTGTGGTCAAAAACCGGTTTTTACAAAAGCAAAAAAATCAATAGCTGGGTTTAAGATTAGAAAAGATGTTAGTGTTGGATGCAAGGTTACCTTACGCAGGGATAATATGTATAATTTTCTGGGTAAATTGGTTTTTTTGGTACTGCCTAGAGTTAGAGATTTTAAAGGGTTGAGTGTTAAATCTTTTGATGGTTTTGGTAATTATTCTGTTGGGCTTAAAGAACAAATTGTTTTCCCAGAAATAAATTATGATAAAGTTGAAATTGTTAGAGGTATGGATATTACCATAGTTACTACAGCTTTAACTGACAAGAAAGGGAAGTTATTGTTAGAAGCATGTCACTTTCCATTTAATTGATTTTGGTTATTTTATTATGTCAAAATTATGTATGAAAAAAAGAGAAGAACGTAGAGTTAAATTAACTAAGAAATATTTTCTTAGAAGAAAAGATTTACGTAATGTAATGTGTGATATTAATGCATCTATGTCTGCAAAAGAATTAGCTCAAAAAAAGTTTCAAGAAATGCCTCGCGATTCTGGTATGTGTAGATTACGAAATAGATGTTGGAAAACTGGTAGGGCTAATGGAGTTTATAGGATGGTTGGAATGTGTAGAAATATGTTTAGGTACCACGCTATGCGCGGCGACATCCCAGGTATTAGAAAAGCTAGTTGGTAATGGTGATTATATGAGTATGCAAGATCCAATTTCAGATTTATTAACTCAAATAAGAAATGCATATTTGGCTAAGAAGGATTTTATTATTGTTTATTCTTCTAAGTTGAAGTTGGCGTTAATAGATTTATTAAAAAATGAGTTTTTTTTAAAAGATTATTTATTGTTGGACAGTGATTCTAGAAAACCGAGAATAAAGATTTTTTTGCGTTATTATGGTAAAGGTATGCCTATTCTTAGAAAGATTATTAGAATTAGTAAACCTAGTGTTAAAGTTTATATGAAGAAAAATATTTTGCCTAAAGTTTTTAGTGGGTTTGGCATTGTTGTAATATCGACTTCTTTAGGTTTATTGACTGATAAAAAAGCTAGAGAATTGGGGCAGGGTGGTGAAATTTTATGTGTAGTGGAGTAATTTAAAGTGAAACTTAAAAAAAGTATAAATATTTCTGAAAACGTTTTTGTTGACATTGTAGATGATTGTTGTAGTTTTAATGGACCAATGGGTAATATTACATATAAGTTACATAATTTTCTTAAGCTTGATTTTGAACGTCCTATGTTATCACTTTATGTTAATGATTGTATTTTTAGGAAACGTGATTTATCTTCATTGCCTGCAGTTTTTAATACAACATATGTTATGTTGAAAAATTGTGTGCATGGTGTTACTAATTTATTTGAATATTTTTTAATTTTAAAGGGCATTGGTTATAAAGTTAATTATGATAGTAAATTGTGTGTTTTAACTATGCTTTTGGGGTATTCTCATCCAGTAGTTTTGAATGTGCCAAGAGATATTTTTATAGAGCTGCCTAGCAATTATGAAATTGTTGTTAGAAGCATTTCTAAAAGTAGAGCTGGTCAATTTGCTTCGGATATTAGATCTGTAAAAGTTCCTGAAATATATAAAGGTAACGGAATCAGATATAGAGATGAAAAAATTATTTTAAAAGTACCAAAAAAGGCTAAATGAGTTTATTTTTATGTATACTAAATCTGCTTGTGTTAGAAGAAAAATTAAAATAAGAAAGAAAATTTGTAAGCAGAATAAGTTTAGACTAACTGTTTATAAATCTAATAAACATATATATGCTCAGTTGTTTAATTCTAGTGGAAGTGCTGTTATAGCTAGTATTTCTAGTTTAGATAAGTTGTTTAAAGATACTATGGTCAACAAATTATGCAAAACAGAGCAAGCTAATATTGTTGGAAATTTATTAGCTGGTATTCTTAAAAGTAAAAACATATATGATGTTGTTTTTGATAGGTCTGGTTTTAAGTTTCATGGTAGAATTAAAGCTGTTGCTGAATCAATAAGAAAAAATGGTATTAAATGTTAATTTTTATGGTTTTTATATGTCTAATTTAATTATAGATCAATCTGAGATTGTTCAAAGAACTGATGGTTTATTAGAAAAACTTATAATTGTTAGAAGGAACTCTAAGGTATCGAAGGGTGGTAGAGTTTTTGGGTTTTCAGCTTTAACAGTTGTTGGTGATAAAAATGGAAGAGTTGGTATTGGTAGAGGTAAGGCTAAAGATGTTCCATTTGCTATTCAAAAAGCTATGGAAAATGCTAGACGTAATTTAGTATCTATTAAAATGAATGGAGATACAATCTATCATTCTGTTAGAGCAAAATTTTGTTCAACAAAGATTATTATGTTACCTGCATCTAAGGGAACTGGAATTATAGCGTCTTTTGTTATGCGTTCTATTTTCGAGGCTGTTGGTATAAAAAATATTTTTGCTAAATGCTTTGGTTCTAAAAATCCAAACAATATAGCTAGATGTGCAATAAAGTGTTTATCAACCATGTCTGGGGATGTTGAGGCTGCTTTAGCACGGTATTCTTTTTATGATAAAAATAAATAAGGTAGGTTTTTTTGAAAAAGGATTTTGTTAAAATAACTTTAATTAAAAGTGTTATAAGTAGATTGCCTAAACATAGGGCAACTGTTTGTTGTTTAGGTTTGAGAAAAATAAATGATTATGTGATTTTAGAAAGAAACGCTAGTGTTCTTGGCATGATTAATAAAATTAATTATTTGGTTAATGTAAAAGTTGTGGATAATTATGATGTATTTAAATAGTTTAAATTTTAGATTTCAGCGTAAATTAAGAGTTGGTAGAGGCATTGGGTCAGGACTTGGTAAAACATGTGGAAAGGGTCATAAGGGTCATAAAGCTAGGACTGGTTATTCTAGAAAAATTGGTTTTGAGGGAGGACAAACTCCTTTACATAAACGCTTACCTAAATTTGGGTTTACATCTTTGACTAATATGTACAATTCTGAAATGCCTTGTCATGTTCTAAATAGTTTTGATGGTATTATTGATATAAATTTTTTAAAGAGTATGAAAGTTGTTAATAATAAAGTTCGCTCAATTAAAATTGTTTATTCATTTCCTATAATTAAACCAGTTTTTATAAAGTGTAAATTTATTAGTGTATCGAAACGAGTGCTTTTTAACATAACAAATACTGGTGGTAGTTTTCATAAATAGTTATCTGGAGGTGGTGGGATTTGAACCCACGTCTATAGCATTTACTATTTTAAATTTTTTACATGCATTTTTTGCATTTTATTTTTAATAACCATTTAGCTTAGTTATTTATTATTTATATTTGTCTGTATGTTTAATACATATCTTTTTATTATTTTTATAATTTTTAGATTAATTTATAAAAATTGCTTTAGAGTTATGCTGCTAAAGCGTAGCTATAATTTTTTTCTGCATTTATTGATGCTGATATTTTTTAAACGATTAAATATCAAAAAATCGACATGATTTAAAATAGTTAGTACTATATCGATTCCAATAACACCCCCGTTATATTTTTTTATTTAAAACTTTTTGAAAAGAACTTCTGGCAAAAATTTTTTTACTATAATCATATATTATTTTTTCTTTTTCAAGAAAGTCTTTGTCTATTTCTTGCAAATACCATAATAAAATTGATATCCAACAATCTATTAATGAAAAGTTTTCACTTAAGAAATATGGCATTTCTTTAAAGAGAAGTTTTGCACTTTCTATTTGAATTAAAAGATTTTTTTTATATTCGTTTAAATTTTCTGATAAATCTGTTTTTAAATTTAAAATATAGTTTAATGTTTTAAACCAATCTTTATTAATTCTGTATATTAATAGGCGTGTTTTGCCTTTTAAAATTGGATTTATTGGCATCAATGGTGGTTGTGGAAATCTTTCGTCAATATATTCTGTTATTATTTCTGCTTTGTATAACACAAGATCCCTATCCACAAATGTTGGAGTATAACAATATGGATTTAATTTTTTTAACATTCCTATATTATCCTGGATTAGCTGTTCATCAAATTCTAAACATTTTTCCGCTAATGCTATTTTCACGACATGAGAATATGGATCATTAAATCCGTTTGTATATAGTGTCATCATATATTATTTTATATCTTTCCAAAATTCTTTTTTTAATAAAAAAAGAATTATAACCAACACTATTGAAAAAATTAGAACAAACGTTCCTATGTTTTGTCTTTCTACTTGAATTGGTTCACCAACGTATGATAGAAATGTTACCAAGTCAGTTACTAAACTATCATATTCATCTTTTGATAATTCTCCATTTTCAGTTAGTTCTAATATGTTTTCTATATTTTTTTCGTGATGATTAACATTTTTTTTTAGAGTTTGTATACCTTGATATTTTAATAAAACATGTGGCATTCCAACGTCTGGAAATACTAGATTATTTACGCCAAATGGTCTTGAATCATCTTTATAAAAACTTTTCATGTATGTAAAAAGCCAATTGGTTCCTCTGTATCTTGCTATTAAAGATAGGTCTGGCGGCAATTTGCCAAACCATTTGGCTGCATTTTCTTTATTTATTGAACTTGATATTGAACTGTTTTCATTTAATCCTTGGACAGAATGCATAAATTTTTCTTTTATTATTTGATCCAGGCTTTGCGCAGATTGGTCTTGCAATTTTATACCTATTGCTAGATCAGAATATCTCATGTATTTTAATCCATGACATCCTTGACAATTTTCTAAAAATATTTTTGCACCTTTTTGTAGTGATTTATAATTTTCTAAGTTAATGGTGGCTTTATTTAATGTTATGTTACTACTTGCATTTATACTTGATATACAAAATATGAATGCAAATAGATAATATATGTATTTATTGATATTCATTTTTTATTTTACCCTATTAGGAACAGTTTTACATGTTTCTTTTGAAGAATATATTGGCATTAGTAAGAAAAAAGAAAAATATATAAATGAACAGATTTGAGCTAATAATGTCTTAGTTGCGCTTGGTGGTTCCATACCTAAATACCCTAATATAAAGAAACTTATTATAAATACCGTTAATGCTATTTTAGAAAAAAAACCCTTATACCTTATTGATTTAACAGGGCTTCTATCTATCCATGGTAATGTAAAAAGTAAGGCTATTGATGCTCCCATAGCTATTATGCCAGCCAATTTATTTGGTATTGCTCTCAATATGGCATAATACGGTGTGAGGTACCATACTGGTGCAATATGTTCTGGTGTTGCTAATGAATCTGCTGGTGTGAAATTTGGACTTTCTAGGAATAATCCAAAAAAATCAGGTTTTAAAAATATTATAGCAAAAAATATTGTTAAAAAAACAGAAAAACCAAATAAATCTTTTACTGTGTAATATGGATGCATTGGTATACCATCAAGTGGTATGCCAAGTTCATTTTTATGCTCTTTTATTTCTATGCCGTCTGGATTCCCAGATCCAACTTCATGTAAAGCTAGTAGATGTATGACAATTAATATTAAAAATACTAATGGCATTGCTGATACATGAATAGAAAAAAATCTGGTTAATGTTACACCGCTTATAGCATAATCTCCACGCAACCATTCTACTAAAGGTCCACCTACAACTGGTATTGCTCCAAATAACGAAGTTATTACCTGTGCGCCCCAGAATGACATATTTCCCCATGGTAATAGATATCCAAAAAAACATTCTGCCATTAGGCATAAAAGCAATAATACCCCTATTATCCATAATAATTCTCGTGGTTTTTTATATGATCCATATAATAACCCTCTAAATACATGACAATATAGCACTATGAAAAAAAATGACGCGCCAGTTGAATGAATGTATCTTATCAACCAACCATATTTGATATCTCGCATTATATATTCTACAGAATCGAAAGCCTCTGCACTAGATGGATTATAAAACATTGCTAGCCATATGCCGCTTATTAGTTGTATTCCGAATACTAAAAGTGCTAGTGATCCAAAATAATACCAAAAATTAAAATTTTTTGGTGCATAATAAAGAGACATATGTTCTTTCCATAATTTGTTTAATGGAAATCTTTTATTTATCCAAATCGATGAATTATTGAGTAATGTCTTGTACATAAGAGTATTCTCCAAGTATTAATCTTCGCCTATTCTTAATATTTTCTCAGTTATATATTTGTGTGGTGGTATTACTAAATTGCTTGGTGCAGGTACTCCTTTAAACACTCTACCTGCCAAATCAAACCTAGAGCCATGACATGGACAAAAAAAGCCACCAATCCATGAACTATCCACTTCACCTGTTTTAGGTTTATATAGTGGCACACATCCTAAATGTGTACAAATTCCAGTAACTATGAGTATCTCAGGCTTTATTGATCTATATTCGTTTGTTGCATAATGTGGTTGTTGTTTTTCGTCTGAATTTGGGTCTCGTAGTTTGCTTGTTATAGTTTTTAGATTTTCTATAGCTATAGAACTTCTTTTTATTATAAAAATTGGCTGACCTCTCCAATCGACTGTTATTTTTTGACCTTCATCTATTTTGGATGTATCTACATCTATAGGAGCACCCATTGCTTTCGCTTTTGCGCTAGGCAACCAAGACACTATAAATGGTATTGTTGCAAGTCCAAATCCAATGCCACCTAAAATTGATGATGCTATAATATACTGTCTTCTTTTTGTGTTTACTACACTTTTGTTCACAATCATCTCCTATGTTATAATTATCTCTTTGAATATTGTTCTTTTTTACGAGCTTTTCTTCTGCCTACTTTCTTTCGCTCTACTTTTCTAGAATCTCTTGTTAATAAACCTAGTTTTTTTAACTTTTTTCTAAAAGACGGTTCTTCATCGGTATTTTTTTCATTTAAAATTACTAATGCCTTGCTTATTCCATGTTTTATTGCATCTATTTGTCCGGTTGTGCCACCACCTTTTACAGTTATTTTTAAGTCTATTTTATTGTCCATGTTCACTGTTGTTAGTGTTTTTTTAATTATCATTAATGTTTTATTATTTTCTTCTGGGGATATTTTATGTTCGTTTATGGTAATTTCGCCAGAACCTTCTTTTAAAAAAACTCTAGCAATACTTGTTTTTCGTTTTCCAGTGCTGTATATATATGTCATATTGTTTCTCTTATGCTTCTATTCTTATAGGTTTTTGTGCTATATGATTATGAGTCACTTCAGGAAAAACTCTGAGTCTTTTCAACATTTTTTTTTGTAGTTTATTTTTTGGTAACATACCTTTTACTGCATTTGTAATAACAAATTGTATGTTTTTAGACATTAAGTCTTTTAGTACTGTTTTTTTAATTCCACCAGGGTATCCAGAGTGTCTATAGTATATCTTATTATTTATTTTTTTACCAGTAACAATTAACTTTTTTGCATTTATAACTATTATGTTACATCCGGAAATTTTATTTTTTGCATAATCAATTCTATTTTTGCCTGTTAAATATGTTGCTATTGTTGAAGCTAATCTACCAAGAACTTTATTTTCTGCATCTATTATTATCCAGTCGTTGTTTGATTTGTTATTTATTTTTTCCATAATTTTGTTGTGTAGTTTTTATAATTTTAATTAATTAAAAAAAAAAAACAAATAGTATTTTGTTAATTGAATTAATTTTATTTTTTTGTTAAGGTTGTTTATACTTTTATTTTAAGTTTGGAGTTTAAAATGAAAAAAGAAGATGTGATGGAATTTAAAGGAGTTGTCGTAGAAACTTTGCCAAATGCTACTTTTAAAGTAAAATTGGAAAACAATTATGTTATTAATGCACATATTTCTGGTAGAATGAGGAAGAATTATATACGAATATTGACCGGAGATGTTGTTGTGGTTGAAGTTTCACCATATGATTTAACCAAAGGTAGAATTATTTATAGAGTTAGCGAATAATTTCGCGCCCGGAAGGATTTGAACCTCCTACCTTCTGGTTCGTAGCCAGATGCTCTATTCCAATTGAGCTACGGGCGCTTGTTTTTCGGAGTGAGTGGGATTTGAACCCACGATAGTTCCATTAAGAGCTATACTCCCTTAGCAGGGGAGCGCCTTCAGCCACTCGGCCATCACTCCATTTTTTTTATGTTTAACAGGCTTTTTATAAAAACATGTGAATTAAATACACTTATATCATTTATGCTTTCACCATGACATACGTATTTTATTGGAACATTCTTTTTTGCTAATGATAATATTGCACCACCTTTTGCTGTGCAATCCATTTTGCTTAGAATTATACCTGTTATAGATATATATTTGTTAAAATTATTGAATTGATCAATAGAATTTCTGCCAAAATTTGAATCTATCACCATTAGTGTTTCATGTGGTGCTGTTTTTTCTATTTTTTTAAGTGATAAATCTATTTTTTTAAGCTCAATCATCAGTTTTTCATTTGTATGTAATCTGCCTGATGTATCAGCTATAAGTATATCTATTTTTTTACTTTTTGCAAGATTAAATGCATCGAAAATAACTGATGCACTATCTGCATTTTTGTGTTGTTTTATTAGTTGTATATTATGCCTTTTGCAAGAGTATTCTAACTGTTCTATTCCAGCGGCTCTGTATGTATCTCCTGCTGCTACAATTACTGTTTTATTTTCATTTTTTAATAAATTTGCTAATTTAATAACTGTTGTTGTTTTTCCAACTCCATTTGTACCAACTATTAACATAACAAAAGGGGTTAAATCAGTTTGTACTTTTATTTTTTTTTCTCTATGTGTTAAAATTTCGTTTAAAATTAAATATAGTTCTTCTTTAAGCTCGTTTAGATTACTTATATTTTTTTTTTTTAATGAATTTATTATTTCTTCTATTATATTAAGTTCTATGTCTGATTCTATGAGTGTATCTGTTAATGAGTCTATATAATCAATTTTATTGTTTTTGAATAAATCATTTATTTTTTCTATAAATTTTTTTCTAATATTGTTAAACACAAACATATTTATATTGTTTAAATTTTTTGTAATTATTACATTTATATTATCTTATATTTTTAATATTTATTTTAGTGTTATCAAAAGTTATTTTTTTAAATGGGATAAAAGTTTTTTTTAATTATAGTGATAAATTAAAACCTACAAAAAGAATTGTTAGAGAATGTTTTATTTCTTGGGTGTCTCATTCTATTAATAAGTTATATGTTGTAGATTTTTTTTGTGGATCTGGTATTTTTGGTTTTGAGTTTTTCTTTTTTAAGTCTATTAAAGTTTTAAATTTGGATATTGATCAACATAATTATTTTAATATCTTAAACAATATGATACGATTAAATATTCCAGTTAGTGATGAATTTTTTATTATTAATGCTGATTCGCATTTGTGGATTGTTAAATTTAATATTTTAAATTTTTCTTTGTTTATTTTTGACCCACCATATAATTTAAATAATATCAATTTTTTATTTTTTGAGGTACATAGAATTTTTTTTACAAGAAAATGTTTGTTTATTTTTTTAGAAAGTAATAATATTTTTGTATATTATTTTTTGTGTGATGATTTATTTTTGGTTAAAAAAAAAATGATTGGGTGTGTATTGTTTTTTTTGTTAAAAAAAATTTAATTGTTATTTATTATTATGTTTAGTATGTTTTTGGTTGGCGGGGCGGTTAGGGATAAATTTTTATATTTTAGTGTCGATGAATTTGATTGGCTAGTGGTTAATGTTGATAGTGATTTTATGTTTAAACATGGGTTTAAAAGAGTTGGTAAAGATTTTCCTGTGTTTTTGCATCCAATTAGCAAAGAGGAATATGCGCTCGCTAGAAAAGAGAAAAAAGTCGGAAAAGGTTATTATGGTTTCAAATGTGATTTTTCAATTTACGTAAGTTTAAGCGAGGATTTATTAAGACGTGATTTAACAATTAATTCTTTGGTTTTAAATAGTTATGGGATGTTGGTAGATTTTTTTTTTAGCATTTATGATATAAATAGAAAAAAAATAGTTCATGTTTCTTTTGCTTTTTTGGAAGATCCTTTGAGAGTTTTTCGTATTTGTAGGTTTTTTGCTAAATACTCAAGCATTGGTTTTTCAATTTCTGATTATACATTGTCTTTTATAAAAATAATAGTTTTAAATGGTGAAGTTTTTAATTTAACTTTTGAGAGAATTTTTAAAGAAATTTTTTCGTCATTAAAATATGAAACGTGTTTTTTATTTTTTTGTTTGTTGTACTCTAATGGAATTTTAACAAGTTTATTTTATGATCTTAATTTATTATTTTGTCTTTCTAAGAAATTTAATTTCAATGTTTACTTAGATTTTGTATGGCAGTTGAAAAATTTATTTAGAAATGTGCATTTTTTTACAAATAACGTATTTTTAAAGTTTTCTATATTTTTTTATAGACTTACTTTTAATATATTGAGTTATAGAAAAATAAATAAAATTTTTTTTTATAATAGAAAAAATTTTTTGTTTGTTAATAGTTATTCTGATATTTTCAATCTATCAAAGAAGCATAAATCATTTTTAAGTAATATTCAAATATTTAAATTTTTTTTTGTTAATTTAATGTTTATTGGTAATTATTACGTATGCTTATTGTTTTTTAAGGTTAATGCTTTTAAAGATAAAGTGCGGGTAATTAATTATATTTTTATTAATGATATTGATTCTTGTAATCATGATAAAATTTATAATTTTTATTATAAGTATTTTTTTTTAGATTTATTAGATAATATAAATTGTGCAAAGTTATTAGCTTTTGATATTTTTTACTTAAATAGTACTAATTATTTTTATAATGCAAAGTTAATATATTTTTTTAATAAGAGTAGGTATTTTTATAATAGATTTAATTTTTTCATATGATGTCAGAAGTTATTGTGCTTTTCTCGTCGCTTATTTTTATATTCATATCATTCAATTTTTTTCTAATTTTATCTGCTATAATCCAGTTTTTTTCTTTTCTTGCTAAATTGCGCATCGTTATTAAATTAGTTATATTGTCTGTGAATATTGTGGTAGGTTTTTTTAATGTCGTGTGTTTTAATAAACCTAATGTCTTAAATAATTCTATAACTGTATATTTTGTTGAGTTATTTTTTCTGTCATTATTAATTGATTTGAATAAAATTGAAATAGCTTTTTGTGTATTGAAGTTGTCTTTTAATGCGGCATGAAATAATGTTGTTACATTGCCATTAATTTGATGTTTTTTTTCTTTTAATTCGGTTTTTATACTATATAATTTGTCTAATGTTTTTTTAATTTTATTAAATGTGTTTTGTTCGTAGTGTATACTCTTTTTGTAGTTAGTAGATAATATTAAAAATCTTAAATATTCTTCATTGAAATTTTTTAAAAAATCTTTTATTAAAATAAAATTGCCTGTGTTTTTTGACATTTTTTTTTTATTAATTTTTATTTGTCCTATATGCATCCATATTTTTATATGGTTTTTGTTTAAAATTGCTTCACATTGTGCCAATTCATTTTCGTGATGCGGAAATAATAAATCTTGTCCACCACCATGTATGTCTATGTTTTCTTTTGAGTAGTACATAATCATTGCTGCACATTCTGTATGCCAACCAGGCCTGCCATTACCTAGATCGGTTGGCCAATGTATTGATTCTGTTTTTTTCTTTTTTTTCCATAACACAAAATCGTTATTTTGTCTATTTTTTAATTTGTTATATGATTCTTTTAAGTTTTTAATATGCTGGTTTGATAACTGCCCATATTTATTGAAGTTGTTGATATTAAAGTATATATCTGATTTTTTATTTTTGTATGCATATTTTTTTTTTTTAAGATCAGTTATTAATTTCACCATTTCAGGTATGAATGTCGTGGCTTTTGGCTCATATGTTGGTTCGATTATATTTAGGTGTTTAGTGTCATTATGCATTTTTTTTGTAAAAAATCGTGTTAATTTTTCTGTGGTTGTATGCTTTTTATGTGCTCTTTTTATTATTTTATCATCTATATCGGTTATATTTCTTATAAAAATGATTTTTGTGTTCAATGAATTTAAATATCTTATTAATGAGTCAAATAATAAAAATATTCTTGCATGCCCTATGTGACAATAATCATATACTGTTATTCCGCATGTATATATTGTTATAATATTTTTTTTATTTATATGTTCTTTTTTTTTTGTTAATGTATTGTATATTTTTATCATGGTATTTATATTTTTTGCATAAATAAATTTATTTTATTAAAATTTATTTTATATTAATTATTATATTTTATATATGAATATACATTTTTTTGAATTGAGAAGAAGATTAATATACGTTGTGTTTTTTTTATTGAGTGTATTTTTTGTTTTATTTTATTATTCTGATATCATTTATGATCTTTTTTCTTTGCCAATAAAAGCGCAGTTGCCAATAGGTAGTAACATAATAGCAACTAGTATAACTTCTACTTTTTTGGTACCTCTGAAATTGTCATTTAGTTTGGCTTTAATTATCATTTTGCCATATATAATGTTTAATATTTGGAGTTTTATTTCTCCCGGACTTTATTTTAATGAAAAAAAAGCCGTCAGACCGGTTTTGTTTTTTAGTATTTTGTTGTTTTTTTTTGGTATTTCTTTTGCTTTTTATATAATTTGTCCATTAGCTCTAAATTTTTTTATGACATGTGCTCCATCTAATGTCACTGTTATGATAGCGATTAATAATTATATGGAATTTATGTTTGCTATTATGTTAGCTTGCGGTGTTAGTTTTCAAATACCATTAATTATTTTTTTTGTAACTAGTATAGATTTGATTTCTAAAAAGGATCTTGCTAATAAAAGGTCGTATGTAATTATAGTTGCATTTATTATAGGGATGTTATTAACGCCACCAGATGTATTGTCACAGATTCTACTTGCCATTCCTATTTGTGTTCTTTTTGAAATTGGGTTGTTTTTTTCTAAATAGGGTTTTTACACCCTATTATTTTATTATTTAGCTGGTTCAGCTGCCTTCATTTCTGCAACTCGGCGGTCTGTATTCTCTTTTACTTTTACACTTAAGAATTTTACTGATATAATCCATAATATTCCTGCTATAAAAAACACTCCAAATGCTATGTGAGCTATTGATAATACATTTGTTGTTGCCATAAATGCTAATAATGTGCTTTGCACAAAAGCTCCGCCTGCCTTTCCTGCTCTACCACCTATTACGTCAACCGCTGCTTTACCTTTTGTTTTTAATTCATCATCTAGTGGGATATACGCCATTTCTTTTGTTGGGTCAAATAATGAATATTTTACTACTTTAGATATTATTACTATAGCTGCTCCTAAAAAAGTTGCCGCTGTAACTGGGGTTGTACCTAAAGATGATAATATATTATACGTGAAGTTTTTTATTAAATTTATGTCGTTAGCTAAAATAAAACAGAAGAAAAATGTTCCACCGACTATTATAACAAATGGAGTTATTACTGCTGCTTTGAACCAGCTTAATAATCTTAGAATATTAGAGCCAATGAATAAACTGAATAATATTGTTATTATTCCTGACCAAGTTGAATAATTCCCCATGAATGCGTTGTATCCGCCTTTATCTCCAGCGTAATAAAATTTAAGTTGTTCTTTCCATTGAACTTCTACTAAATTAATTGTTATGCCATATGCCATAATTAATGTAGCTATTAGCCCTAACTCTTTTGATTTTATTATTATTTTAAAACTTTCTGATAAACCAGGTTTGCTTTTTTTCTTTTTTGCTGTTTCATTTTTTTTCAAGCCGTCATAATAACGAGGATCTGTTAAGACTACTAAGTGCATCCATCTATATAAATACATGGATAAGCAACCCATTATTACTACTGTACCCATTAATAAGTATAACGACCATTTCCAAGGATCATCTGTTACAAATGATTTTATGCCTGTTGAACAATATCTTACTACCTGTCCGGATAATATTAATGATATATTGCCTATAACTACGAAAAGTCCATAAAATCTTCTTGATTCGCTTATTTTTACTATTTCATTTGCGAATTGCCAAAACATTAGAGCTACCATTGCGCTACCCCAAATTTCTGCTAAGACATAAAATGCGGAATATGACCAATAAGCGTATATGTTTATAAATCCGCTAAATGCTGGGTATTTACTGTTTAAATCATTTATAAGTGTTGTTGATGGATGCAATGCATCAAAATTTGGATATAGCACAAAAGCAAAAAATGCAAAAAATACTAAAAATGGTGCTACCACAATATAAAAAATTGTTTCTTTATTGAACAAATTGCATAATTTAGCATATAAAATTACAAATATAACTGCTGCCGGTGTTACACAATAAAATTTTAAAAATGGTATTAACCCTGCGCCTGCTGCATTTACTACTAATGTATCCTTTGTATCTCTAAGTAATGTATAATTAAATAATATTCCGAACATTATAAATCCTAGAGGCAAGAATTTTTTTAGTTCATGGTTATGAATTGGCCATAACAGTGTTCTCCAACGGCCGAATTCTGGTTTAACATCTGACATGTCTACTACTCCATTTTTTAATCATAGAAAATTGTATTATACTAATAAAAGATATTTACTACAATATTTTTTATTTATAAAATTTTATCACTTTTTGGCATTTGCTTGTTTTTTTATTTTTATTCTTTCTGTATAATATAGAATATATTTTTTTTAATTTTTTTATTATGATAAATACAAAACCATTTGAAAAAAGTAATATGGCCGATTTAAAAAATAGATTGTTGTTTGTATTATTTATTTTAATTATATACAGAGTTGGGGCTCATATACCAATTCCGTTGTTAGATGCAAAACAGATTTTTAGCTCTTTTTCTGATGATAGTGCTAGTATGTTTAGTTTATTTAATTTGTTCTCTGGTGGGGCTTTGTCTAAAATAACTATTTTTTCCTTGGGAATAATGCCATATATTTCCGCTTCCATCATAATTCAGTTGTTGTCTACTATATGGGAACCAATGATGCGGATAAAAAAAGAAGGAGATTTTGGTAAAAAACGCTTAGCTGAGTATACTAGGTTTTTGACAGTTGTTTTATCAGCTTTGCAAGCTATTGCTATGAGTAATTTAATGTTAAATATTGGTTTTAGTGGGAATTTTTATTTTTTGCATTATTTAGTTGTTGTTATAAGTTTAATTTCTGGTACTATTTTTTTAATGTGGTTAGGTGAATTAATAAATGAGAATGGGATAGGAAATGGTATATCGCTAATTATATTTACCAGCATTGTATCAAATCTCCCAAGAACTAGTGTTTCGATACTTGAAAAAGTTAGACAAGGTGAATTAAATATTTTTTCTGTTATTTGTTTTTTATGTATATTGTTGTTTGTTGTTTTTTTGATAATTTTTGTTGAGCGGGCACAAAAGAAGTTGCTTGTTAATTATCCAAAGCGACAGCATGGCAGAAAAGTTTTTGCTGCTCAGACAACATATTTACCATTTAAGATTAATATGGCAGGTGTGATACCCCCTATCTTTGCGTCTAGCGTTATTTTATTTCCTATTACTTTAATACAATGGGTTGATCCTAAGTCTAGTAATTTTTTTTTAAATTATATAAGATATTTAATTACTCCAGGGAAAATTCCATACTTATTTTTATTTTCTGCACTTATTATGTTTTTTTGTTTTTTTTACACGTCATTGGTTTTTACATCTAGTGAGACTGCTGAAAATTTAAAGAAGTCTGGTGGTTTTATATCTGGTATTCGACCTGGAAATAATACTGCTTTGTATATAGATAAGGTTGTTAAACGTTTAACTTTTCTTGGGGCTTTGTATTTGACGTTTGTGTCGTTGTTACCAGAGCTTTTAGTTGCATTTTTAAATGTGCCATTTTATTTTGGTGGGACTTCGTTATTAATTGTGATTGTGGTTATAATGGATTTTATTTCGCAGGTTCAATCAAAAATGATATCTTACAAATATGATGGTTTAATAAAGAAATATAAGATTAATGGTTTTTAAAGTTTAATGATTTTATAGGTGAGTTAAAATGAAAGTTAGAGTTTCTATAAAGAAAATTTGTAGACATTGCATTCTTGTTAGAAGAAATAGGGTTTTAAGAGTAATTTGTATTAACCCAAAACATAAACAACGACAAGGATAAAGGAGCATTTATGGTAAGAGTGGCTGGTGTTATATTAGATTCTAATAAGCATGTGGTAATAGCTTTGAGGAAGATTTATGGTATAGGAAAGGTTAGTGCTTTTTATATTTGTAAAAAGGCTGGAGTTTCTCCTTTTTTAAAAGTTAATCAATTGACAGATGAAGTAATTACTTTTATTCAAAAAATAGTTTCTGAGTTTGATGTAGAAGGTAATTTAAGAACTAGAATTCGTTTCAATATTAAGAGATTAAAAGATATAAAATGTTATAGAGGTGTTAGGCATAAAATTGGATTGCCAGTTAGGGGGCAAAGAACTAGAACTAATGCTAGAACTAGAAAGCGTTTGAGAAAGAAAATTTAGTTTTAAAGGTGTTAAATGATTAGAAAAATAAAAAGCAAAATAGTTAAAAAGAGCAAAAAGCAGATTACTTCTGCAAAGGTTTATATTAGAGCGTCGTATAACAATACGTTGATTTATATTGCTGATGTTGGTGGTGATGTTTTATTATGGAAAACTGCTGGCAGTGAGGGATTTAAAGGGTCAAAGAAGAGTACACCGTATGCAGCGCAAATGGCTTCTAAAGCTGTGGCAAAAATAGCTAAGGACGCACATGGAATATCGTCTGTAGAAGTTTATATTAGTGGTCCTGGTCCTGGTAGAGAAGCTGCAATACGTGGCCTTGCTAGTTTTTTCAAAGTGACTTATATAGCTGATGTAACCAGCATTCCTCATAATGGATGCAGACCAGCTAAAGAACGTAGAGTTTAAAAGGAGTTTATTATGGCGCGCTATTTGAAATCTGCATGCAAAATGTCTAGAAGAATTGGTCTTGATTTAGGATTAAAAAGTTTGGGTGGGAGAGATATATCTAGCAAGTGTAATTTAAAAGTTTTTCCAGGGCAACATGGAAATAAAAGAAAGAAAACCAACGGGAGTCATGCGTTACAGCTAACTGCTAAACAGACTATAAAATATACATATGGTATTTTAGAAAAACAATTTAGACATTTTTTCTTAAGAGTGTCTGGTAAAAAAGGGGCTAGTGGTGATTTTTTGTTGAAAATGCTTGAATCTAGATTAGACAATGTTGTTTATAGATCAGGATTTGCTGTTACTCGAGCAGAGGCAAGGCAATTAGTTTCACACAAATCTATTATTGTTATTAGAAATGGTATGGAGAGAGTTATTGTTTTTCCTTCTTATTTGGTTAAATCTGGAGATATTGTACGCGTTAGAGATAGTAGTAAAGATCAAGTTAGGATTCAGTATGCTTTGAAATGTGCTGAGAAGTATGGCTTTGTTGGATGGGTTGATGTTGATGTTAAAGCTATGTCATCTGTGTTTTTAAGATGTCCTGAGAGAAATGAATTATCTGTTGATTTAAATGAGCAATTAGTTGTTGAATTTTATTCTAAATAGATTTATAAGCGGAATTTTAAGTATGACAGATTTTTTAAATGATTTTTTGAAACCACGTATAATAGAAATTAGAGATTTAGATATTAATAATATAGTTGTTGTTATAGAACCATTAGAGCGTGGTTTTGGGCATACTATTGGTACTGCTTTACGTAGGGTTATGTTATCTTCTATGCCTGGGTGCACTGTTATAGAGGCTAGAATATCTGGTGTTTTGCATGAATTCATCGCAAAAGATGGTGTGTATGATGATGTTATGGATATTTTGCTTAAGCTTGGTGGAATTTGTTTTAAATTGTTAGATAAAAATTATGTTGAATTAAGCTTAAATAAAAAGGGTCCATGTAATGTTTATGCGTCAGATTTTGTTTTGCCGGATGGGGTTGAAATAATTAACCCCGGTTATGTTATAACCAGCGTTGATGAGTCCGGTGATCTTGGAATTGATATACGAGTTGCTAAGGGTAGGGGATGTGTTTCGTCTTATGAAGTTTTAGATTTTGAAAAGAATAATTTATCTGGATGGTTAAAGCTTGATTCATTTTTTAGTCCAATTAATAATTTTAGTTATGATGTGGAAAATATTAGAATTAAAGATAGAAGTGATTTAGATAGGTTGGTATTAAATATTAATACTAATGGCACAATCAGCGCTGTTGATGCTTTGCATTTAGCATCTAAAATTTTATCAGATCAATTGTCAGTTTTTATTAAAATTGAGAAAGAAAAAATTGATATCAAGACATCTGTTAAAGATCAAATTAATTTAGATTTGTTTAAACCTGTTGATAGTCTTGAATTAACTGTCAGATCAGCTAATTGTTTGAAGGCTGAAAACATTTACTATATAGGAGAGTTGATTCAAAGAAGTGAATCTGAATTATTAAAAACTCCTAATCTTGGTAAAAAATCATTGGCTGAAATTAAACATGTTTTACATGAAAGAGGCTTGTCGTTAGGGTGTAAAGATATTAATTGGATCACGATTTTAGAAGATTATAAAAATGATAATAATATAAAATAATTTTGGATTTTATTATGAGACATAGAAATATTGGTCGACATTTTGGTAGAAAACCGAGTCATAGGCATGCATTGTTTATTAATTTATCCAAGGAATTGGTTAAGCATGGTATGATAAAGACTACATTAGCTAAAGCTAAAGAAGTTAGGCGTGTTATAGAACCATTAATAACTTATTCAAAAGTAGATTCTTTATCTAATAGGAGATTGGTTTTTAGTAGAATAAAAGATAAATATATAACTCATGTACTTTTTTCACAATTAGGTAAAAGGTATATAAAAAGACCTGGTGGATATACTAGAATTATAAAATATAAGATTAGGCAGGGGGACTGTGCAAAATTAGTTTTTATTGAATTAGTAGATAGAAATTAATGTTTTATGGATGATTATTTTTGGATGACAAGAGCTTTATTAATTGCAAAAAAAGCTTTGTCTCTAAATGAATTGCCGGTTGGATCTGTTTTGGTTTTTAATAATTTTGAATTAGCGATGGCTGGTAATTTTTGCTGTAGTTCATTTTTTTATCATTCTGAAATTATTTTGATAAACAAATCTAGGTTTTATTTTTCTAATCAAATTATTGATGAAAGCGTTTTATATGTAACTCTTGAGCCGTGTCCAACATGTGTGTTACTTATGTCTTCTTATAATATAAATAGAGTTGTATTTGGATCTTATGGTAACAAGGATTTATATAAAAACTATATTAAAGAGATTAAGATGACTGGTGGTATTTTGTTAAGTGAATCAGTATTTTTAATGCAAACTTTTTTTTTAAAGAAAAGATTTTTTTAGTAATAAGAATTTTTTTTGATGTCATGTGAAGTTATATCTTTTATTCTTTTTATTTGTGGAAAATTTTTTTTAACTATTTTTTCTATATAATTATTCATTGTATAATTTACCATTCCACAACCTTGACATCCTCCATGAAATTTTATTATTAATGTATCAGATTGTTCTATTTCCATTAGTTCTATAAAACCACCATGTTGTGATAAAACTGTATTTATTTCGTTTTCAAATAGAATTTTTATTTCATCTTCAATGTTTTGATTGTTGATTTCTTTACTTTTTAATAGATTAGGTGCATTTATTTGTAATGATTCATTTTTCAAATCTATTGTAGAGGCATGTAGTAAATCTTTTGATTTTTCATCAATATATATATTGATATTTTTAATATTAAATTTTATATCAGTTTTGTTTATATCAGTTTTTTTACAATATGTAATGTTCACATATGCATATTGTGTATATGGATATGCTACTGATATATATATTATTAGGTTTTTGTCGTGTTCTAAATTTAAGTGGTGCATTAGATAATTTAGTGCATCATCTGTTATTTTTAATTGCATTTTTACTTTGTTATTTGAATTATTATAGAAATAATTATAATTATTATTGTAATTATATTTAAAAAATACATTTTAAACAAATTTTTGTTTATAGCGCGACTGAGTGCTGTTATTGGTAATAATCCAAAAAATATTAACGTTAATATGCTACCTGATATTTCTAATGCTGTAAAAAATATATGTGTGTTTATTTTTATTATTATTAATGGAGGGATTAATATTAATATATTTAATATTAATGGATTAATGTTTTTTATTTTTGTAAGAAAATATAGTTTCATGCTTATTACAATACTAAAAATGGATGTTATTATTGCAGTAAACGAAAATATGTTTAGTAATGCTATAATTATATTGTTATTTTTTGTTTTTGTTATTAATTCTGTTATTATTTTATCAGATTTATAACTTTCCAAGGTTCCTAATTTATAATATTCATCTTTTACGCTCATTATTAAAAAGATCCATGTTAAATATATTATTAGTGTTATGATCATTCCGATGTTTATAATTTTGTTTATTTTATCTTCGTTTTTAAATTCATTTTTTATATATGGCAGTATATTGTGAAACCCAAATGATGTTATTAAAATTGGGTATATATATTTTATGTTCGTTAAATTTGTATATGTTAAGTTTTTTATTTTTGTTTCTAAAACTAAATATTTTGCTATTATTATGATAAACATTCCTATAAGAAATATTGTTAATATTTTATTTGTGTAGTTAAAATTATCATTTTTTGTGTTAATGATCATAGTTGTTATTAATATTATTATTGCATAACAAATATTAATATCTAATTTATATTTTGTTATATTTTCTGCTATTATTTGTATAAGTTCTGTGCTTTTTGATATATATGCAGAGTTTATTGATATGAATAAGAAGCAGTATATTATATCACCTATTTTGCTAAATTTTTTTGATAAAATTTTTTCAAAGATGTTGGTCAGATCTGTAGAATTCGTTACGAAGAATAATTTTATTATTATTTTTGCTAAAATATTCATGTATAAAACAGTTAGCAGCATTATTATTACTGATGGTATGAAACCAGCTAAACTACAAGTTATGGGCATACCAAGTATTCCAGCGCCTATGCTGCTGCTTACTATTATCAATATTCCAGTAAAAATTTTTTTCATTTTTTTTAGATACCCGGAGCCGGACTTGAACCGGCACAGAAATAAATCCGAGGGATTTTAAGTCCCTTGCGTCTACCTATTCCGCCATCCGGGCTTATTAGGCTGAGGCCGGAATTGAACCGACATTCTTGGCTTTGCAGGCCACTGCAT
>CAYHDJ010000001.1:0-177902 GCA_964355565.1 uncultured Enterobacteriaceae bacterium | reverse complement strand
TTGCATGTGTTAAGCATGCCGCCAGCGTTCAATCTGAGCCAGGATCAAACTCTTCGATTTTAAATACACAAAAATATAAACTCAAAAAAATAGGTATCATTAAACTAATAGAACAATAAGCTACAACTTAAATAAGCTTCGCTAATCAAATATGTAATCATAATAACATTATATATTAAATAGTCAATATCATTTTATAAAAAATTTACCTTTTTTTTAAAAAAAGTCTAATAATTTTTTTTTTACCAATTCTAATGTCATAAGATAGACCTGTAAACAAAAAAAACACCTTATCTAATACCACACTTCCATTAACTTCTATGGATCTACTTTTCAACAAACGTTTAAAATCAGAAATACTAACCACAATTTTTAAATGTAAAAAAACATTTAACAAAGTAATACTGTCACTATCACTTTCACTTTCAAAATTCAATACATCAAAATCCAATGGAATAATTCGCTTAGAAAACACGTCTAAAAACCTAAACTTAGCCGACTTAGCCAAATCTAAATTATAAACCAAAGAAACTATTTTGAACGCCAAAAATAACTTTAAACTCATGCAATTATCGATACTCTGCAATAACAAAAAATAATCATCTAAACTCAAAATACACAAATATATAAAATAATCTTGCATTAAAAAATCCGATATAGACATTATTTTACAAAAAATATCATAAAAGTTATCAGTCAAACTTACACAATTACCAAAACTCTTAGACATTTTAGTCTTACCATCTAATCCCAAAAGTAATGGCATCATTACACAAATTTGAGATCTTTGAAAAAATTTTTTCTGTAATTCCCTACCAAGTAAAAAATTGAATTTCTGATCAATTCCACCAAATTCTATATCAACATTTAAAAACACTGAATCATATGCTTGCAACAGAGGATACATAAACTCATTTATACAAATATTAATATTACTGTTAAATCTAAGTTTAAAATCCACACGCTCCAACATTCTAGATACTGTGCTAAACGATAACAACTTAATATAATTATAAATACAAAAAAACTCATACCACGAAGAATTAAAATAAACACTAGTTAATTTTGGATCTAAAAATTTAAAAATCTGATCAATATACGTCTTATAATTAAAAGAAATTTGTTCAAGTGACAAATACGGCCTGGTAACATTTCTACCAGATGGGTCGCCAATCATAGCAGTACAATCACCAACTATAATATAAATTTTACAGCCAAGCTTCTGCAATCTAGATAACTTTAAAATCAAAACCAAATGACCTAAATGCAAATCACTGCTAGTAGGGTCAAACCCAATTTTAATGGAAATGTCTTTTTTAAGAACTAACAAATCTTTTAACTCATCAACTGAAATAATTTCAGTTGATAGTGATACAATTTCTTTCAAAACATTATAATATGTCATAAAAAACAAATATTAAAAAATGAAAATACTAATAATTAACAAAAACAATCACATTCCTATCACTAAAATTAAAAAATATACAAAATATATCTTTTTAACAAAAAAAAATATAAACATCAATATTAAAATAATGCAACCTACGCAAATGAAAAAATTAAACAAAAAATACAAAAATAAAAACGTGTATACGGACATGTTAACATTTAGAAACAAAACTAATGCAAAAAACATATGCGATATAATTTTATGCCCAAAAATAATGGAAAAAAATTTTGAAAAAAATTATTGGGAAATAGCAATAATACACAGTGCACTGCATACTATAAATTATACCCACTTAGAGAAAAAAGATGCAATAATAATGTCAAAGATAGAAAACAAATTAAAAAAACTAGGCATGAGTGGAATCGAACCACCAACAATCACTACGTCAAAGTGACACTCTGCCATTGAGTTACATGCCTGTTTTTTGTTTTAATTTTAAATTTAATCTACTTTTTAATCTATTAGCTTTATTTTTATGAAATATACCCTTAGTAACACTTTTGTCTATTCTAGACACAGCATTTTTGTAATAATCCAAACATAGGCCAACGTCACTTAACTCCAATGATTTTAAAAACTTCTTAATATAAGTTCTAACCATAGAAAAATTCATCCGATTAATAAGCCTACGTTTGTTATTTTGCTTAATTCGTTTAATTGATTGTTTTAAATTAGCCAATTTATACCCCAAACACAAATAAAACAATATTACAAAAACTATAAAAAATAAGCAATACTTAAAAACAAAATAATAGAAATTACATTTTATGCTTTAACATTTCCAATTTTAATTCAGCTATAGCCTTGGCTGGATTCAACCCCTTAGGGCAAACATATGTACAATTCATAATAGTTCTGCATCTGAATATGCTAAATTTATCATCTAATTCCAACAAACGTTCCATTGTCTGACTATCACGACTGTCATGTACAAACCTAGCACTCTGCAAACATGCAGCAGGTCCTAGAAATTTATCAGGATTCCACCAATAAGACGGACACGAACTAGTACAACAAGCACATAAAATACACTCATACAATCCATCTAACTTAGCTCGATCATTTTTAGATTGTAAAATTTCAGCACTATAAGAAATAACAACATCAGTCTGTAAAAAAGGTTTAACCTTATGATACTGATTATAAAAATTTGTCAAATCCACCACCAAATCTCTTATAACAGGCATTCCAGGTAATGGTCTAACAACAACTCTGTCAGCCAAAGAAGCCAGTGGGGTTATACATGCCAACCCATTTTTGCCATTTATATTCATTGCATCAGATCCACAAACTCCCTCTCCGCATGATCTGCGAAATGTCAAAGTTTCATCTAAATTTTCTTTTATAAAAATTAACGCATCCAATAACATAACACCATCACAATCAGATGGATTGATATTATAACTTTGCATTTTATAATCAGAACTTTCTTTATAATTAAAACGATAAATAGAAATCAACATAAAAAATCCTAGTATTTTCTAGAAATAGGTTTGAATGGCTCAACTAGTGAAGGCTTCATATTAACAGCCCTAAACTTTATAGCATCATCTGCAAAAATAATCATATGTTTTAACCAATTTTCATCATCTCTGGTTGGATAATCTTCTCTAAAATGTGCTCCCCTACTTTCAGTGCGTTCATTTGCACAAAAAGCCGTGGCAACAGCAACAGCCATCAAATTATCAATCTCCAACGCCTCTATTTTAGACATATTATAAGCCAAACTACAATCAGATACCAATAATTCACTTAAATCACTTCTCAACTCAAGCAATTTTTTCAAACCATCTTTCATAAATTTTCCAGTTCTAAAAACACCAAAATCAGATTGCATGATTTTTTTCATTTCTGATTTTATTTTAGATGGATGTATACTACCTGTAGGTGTATCAAATCGTAAAAATCTTGATGCAGCTTTTTCTATATAAGATGGCTTGATCAAAGAATCACTATCTAAATTTTTATAATTACTTATAAAATGATTTCCAGCAGCTCTACCAAAAACAATCAAATCCAATAAAGAATTTCCACCCAACCTATTAGCTCCATGAACTGATACGCATGCACATTCACCAACTGCATATAACCCATTGACAATTTTATCATTACCATAAAAATCAAAAGTTATAACTTGACCAAACATATTAGTCGGTATACCGCCCATCATATAATGGCAAGTTGGTACAACTGGTATTGGAGTTTTAATTGGATCAGCATTAGCAAAAGTAATTGACAATTCTCTAATGCCTGGCAAAAATGTCTTTATTACATCTTCACCTAAATGATCTAATTTCAAATAAACATGATCTTTTTTAATTCCACACCCACGGCCTTCTCTAATTTCTAATGCAATAGACCTAGCCACAACATCTCTTGATGCCAAATCCTTGGCGTTAGGCGCATATCGTTCCATAAACCTTTCACCTTCAGAATTAACTAGATAACCACCCTCGCCTCTACAACCTTCGGTAACTAAAACACCAGAACCAGATATACCAGTAGGATGAAACTGCCACATTTCCATATCTTGTGCTGGAAATCCAGCTCTTAAAACCATACCAATTCCATCACCAGTATTTATTATAGCATTTGTTGTAGACTGAAATATTTGTCCGCTTCCACCAGTAGCTAGAATAACAGCCTTGCCTCTTAAAAAACTTAGCTCACCATTTTCAATACATAAAGCTACCACACCCAATACTGTGCCACTATCACTCTTAACTAAATCTAATGTGTACCATTCATTAAAAAACACTGTATTATATTTTAAGTTTTGTTGATATAATGTATGTAATAAAGCATGTCCAGTTCTATCAGCTGCTGCTGAGGTTCTTGTTGCTTGGCCGCCTTTACCAAAATCTTTAGACTGACCACCAAATGGCCGCTGATATATCTTGCCATTTTCCAACCTAGAAAATGGTAAACCCATATGTTCTAGCTCATAAACAACTTCTGTACCATTTCTACACATATACTCTATACAATCTTGATCCCCTATATAATCAGACCCCTTGATAGTATCAAACATATGCCACAACCAATTATCATCATCAACATTACCCAAAGCAGCAGTAATTCCACCCTGAGCAGAAACCGTATGCGACCTTGTAGGAAAAACCTTAGACACAAGCGCTACTTTAAAACCAGCTTTAGCTAATTGTAATGAAGCTCTCATTCCAGCTCCACCAGCGCCTACAACAACAGCATCAAAAGAATGTTCAGGAATAATCATTTAAAACCCCAAAGAATTTGCATTACAAAAAACACATAAAACAATAAAGACAAATTTATTAAAAAATCAAAAACTACTCTAAAAAATACATTTTTTACATAATCTGTAATAATAATACCAAGCCCTATACTAGAATGCAAAGCAATACTAAACACAAATAAAACAGAAAAAACTTTAAAATAAAAACAAGAAAAAAGATTAAAAAAATTCAAATAATTAAAACCACCATTAAGACAAAAATAAAATAGAACAAAAACAACATATAATCCAACGCAAACTCCACTAAAACGCTGTAAAACCCATTCTCTTAACCCACTTTTCCAACCAGAATTACTTAAAATTATCATAACAAAACACTCAAAAAAAATAAAACAATAGAAATCATTAACGATAGGATGGAAATTTTAAAACTAGCAGATTTGCTGTCAAAAAAACCAAAATCCATTAAAATATGTTTAATCCCAAGCACAAAATGAAAAATAAATGATAATATTAAAAAATACAAGAAAATTTTAACATAAAAAACATTTATTAATTCCATAGACAGCAAAAATGAACTTTCTGACTCAAAAGACAACTTAAAAAAATATAAAGCAATTGGAACAAAAACAAATAAAACGATACCAGTTAATCTATGAATAATGGAAGTTATAGCTGTAATAGGAAATTTTATAAAAAACAAATTTAAAAAAATATGTTTACTTTTCACATTTCACCACACCAAAAAAAATATGATAAATAAATATCAAAATAAAATTATAACGTTACCATTTTATAATAAAAAACTATAAATGATCAATAGAATAGAAAAAAAATAAAATAAAAATAGACTTAAAAAAATAATTACACTAAGATAAATAAAAGATATTAATGATAAAAAAAATGTTTTATAAAGAAATAAACAATGAAAAAACAATTTTCAAACATGCATTTAATGAAAAACTACCACTAATGATAAAAGGTCCAACTGGATGTGGAAAGTCACGTTTTGTGGAAAGTATGGCGCATGAACTAAATGTAAAAATTATACAAGTAGCTTGCAATGAAGAAACATCTGCTGTAGATTTACAAGGTAGATATCTAATAGAATCCGGCAATACAAAATGGCAAGATGGCCCAGCAACAACTGCTGCCAAAAATGGAGCAATATTATACCTAGACGAAATATCAGAAGCACGCGAAGACGTCATTGTAATAATTCATCCATTAACCGATCACAGACGAGAACTATATCTAGATAAAAAAAATGAAACAATCAAAGCTCACAATAATTTTATGTTAGTAGCTAGCTATAATCCAGAATACCAAAATAAAATCAGAGATTTAAAAATATCTACAAAACAACGCTTCGTTACATTGCAATTTAATTACCCAAACGAACACATAGAAAATGAAATAATATGTAACGAAACAGGTATAAACAAAAATATAGCCGAAAAATTAACAAAATACGCACAAAAACTAAGAAACTTACAGGAGCTAGACTTGCTGGAAACAGTTTCAACACGATTGCTTATAAATACAGCCAAACTTATAAAAGCAGGCGTTGATACAAAAACATCATATGTCACTGGAATAATACAAGTATTGACAGATGATAAAGAAACACAATCAAGTTTAAAAGATATAATGAACATAATAATATAAATGAAAATTAAAAACTATTTAAAAAAAACACAGCAAAAAAAAAATAACAATAAAACATCTACCATATACCTTAAAAACAACATTTTAAGGTTTAAAATATTAGCTAGCGCACTGGCTAAATATAATATAACAATATTATCATCAAAAGACGAAACTGGTAGTTACTATGAAAAAAATATAATACTACCAAAAAAAATAAATATAACACTAAATAAAAAAGCTAACAAACAATGTTACATATACAAAATATTATTTTCATTAACCTCAAGTTCATTTAATTTCTATAATAGACAAAATAAAGACAATTACGATTATAAAATAATTACATCAATAATAACAATAAAAAATATACACAGAAATTTATTCAAAGAATATAATAAAACAAAAGAACTTATAAAATTTTTATACCCGATTGTAAATAAAACCAGGCCAAATCTAACATATTTAACTGGTAGACAATTACTAATAGAAATAATCATTAGAAAATTAACATATGAAAAACCCCCAAATACTACAAACCTGACAGATAAAGAAAAATTATGGTTATTTAATTTAGAAAATACATGTAATGTCAATAATAAAAACATGTCAAAACATGCTGACAACATATATCAAGATCTTTGCGATATACATAAAAAATACACAAACATAAAACTATATTTACTATGGGGATATTTATATGAAAAAAATGATCAAAAGATACAAAACTTAATTAAAAATAAATTAACCAACCAAATTAAAAAGAAACAACAAAAAATAAACAAATCACCCAAACAAAAAATTATAAAAATAAAAGATAAAACAACTAAAAACCTAAATTCAATATTTGATTATAAAAAAACATACGATAACTATACAAATGGAAATAAAAGCACAGAACATGGAGATATATCTGAAAATATAAATCCTGAATCACTAACCAAAACATCAGATAAAAGTAATTTATTCATAAAATCTAATATAATTAAACATGTAGAAACAAATAATACAACAAATGAAAACAATTTAATTAAAAAAGTATTATATAAGGAATGGGACTATAAAAAAAATGTTTATAAAAACAACTGGTGTCATTTATTTATAAAAAATTTAATTAAAAATAGAAAAGAATATAAAACCAATACTAATAAAATAAACACTGACATCCGTCAATTCCAACAATATTTTAAAATAATAATAAATAAAAAAATATGGCAAAATAAAAAAACAGATGGTAACGATATAGATATAGACTCTATAATAGATAATTTTAATGAAATTAAAAACAATACATTCAATAAAGTTTATAAGCACAAAAAAAAAATAATGAAAAATATATCAATATTAATATTGATAGATTCAAGTCTGTCTACAGAAAGTTATATAAATAACGAACAAACATTTAAAAAAATAAAAACAATAGCTAATATTATGGCTAGCGGTTTTGATATATTAAATAATAGATTTTTAGTAGCAACTTTTTATAGTAACACAAGGTATGACTGTAGATATTTAATACTTAAAAATTTTAAAGATAAATGGAGAGAAACAGTATCAACGTTAGACAAGTTAAAACCAAATGGTTACACAAGAATAGGCCCAGCAATTAGACATTCAATATCTATATTGAAAAAAACAAAAGCTGAAAAAAAAGTAATAATATTACTAAGCGATGGAACACCAACTGATTATGACGAATATGAAGGACTTTATGGATTGAATGATATTAAAAAAACAATAAATGAATCAAATAAAAATAAAATAGCATTAAAAAGCATTTTAATTAATAATTGTAAAAACCAAAACTTTAAAAAAATATTTGGATCATCAAACTGTTATGCAATATCAGATAAAAGAACAACTCATATACAACTAGTAAAACTGCTAAAATCACTTGCTAAATAAAAAAATTATTTTAATGATGCAATTAAATCAATAATATTAGAATAATTTTTATCTAAACCTGGATGATGTAATCTAATAATTCCTTCTTTATCTAAAATTATTATCAAATTAGAATGAGTGTACTCATCGTTTTTTTCTTTTTTATACTTTATACCAACAGCTAAAGCTATCTTTAATGTATCATTTTTATCAGTTTTATACAAATTCCATCTAGTACTATCAAACTTTTTTTCATTAAAAAAGTTATACAAAACATCAACAGAATCTTTATCCGGGTCCAAAGATATCAATGAAAACCTAACATTTTTTAACAAATGTTCAGGAATTAATTTTTCTATAGCTTTCATATTAGATATAATAATAGGGCAAATCGTTTTGCATCTAGTATAAATCATAGAAAAAACATGTACTTTACCACTGAAATCCTTAAATTCATGAACATTGCCATTATAATCAACCAATTTATAATTTAAATTATAAATGGAATTGCTAGGAAAAGAAAATGCATGCAAAGAAAATAAAAAACAAACAACATATATAAAAAATCTAACTAACATCTTTAACACACCTAAACCCCATTTTATTCATACAATAATTAGCTTCCAAAGTATTTCTAAAAGAAAAGCGCATAAACGCAACATAATCAGCCGGATCAATAGCACTAATTGCTGTACCACCACAATACAACAGCTCTTCCAAACCACCACCTTCAGCATCAGAATTAATTAATATAACACTGCTAAAATCCTGAACCCATTCCCAAATAAAACCATGCATACCACAAACTCCAACTAAATTACATGGCATTTTATAAACATTAAAAGAATCAGCTGATTTAGTTTTAATATACCAATTCAAAACATCACTTGCGCCATTAAATTTCTTATCTATGAACATCAACTTTTCCAATTGAGACGCATATTCCCATTCATCTATATAAGGCAATCTACTAAACATAAACTCACAATATGAATTAGCAGAAAACCATGATATATTAACAATAGGTATATATATTAAATCATTTAAATCATCAACAATCCGCCAATGAATCAAATATTCATTATCACAAAAAACGCTTCTAACATTATTAAAATCCCAAAATGGATTATTTAACACAAATGCTAAAAAATTCAAATTGTTAACAGAATATTTGTCAATAAAAAAGCTACTTACTTGATGTACTTCATCTGTATTGTTTAATTCTTTAAATAATGGCACATACGTGCCACTATTAATGAATAACATGTTTTTATTTATAGTGCAGCTAGCCAAACATGCACCAGAAATAAAAATGAGCACACACATAAATCTAAACATATTATTCATATATGAATATTAGAAACTACCTTTACCAGAATAAATTGACTTATCTTCTTTACCAACAACTTTTAAAATTCCAATAGCACCTTTATTAAATGCTCTGAAAATAGAATGATCAACCAATACATAATTACCTGGATATTTCAAACCAAACTCAACAATTGTTGCACCACCTGCTGGTATTAAAGTGGTTTGAACATTTAAATTAGCAACAGATCCAGCTTCAGTATAAACTTTATCAAAAACAACACCTATAACGTGAAAAGATGAAACCAAATTAGGACCACCATTACCTACAAACATTCTAACATAATCCCCAACATTGGCAACCAACGCTCTATTATCAACAGTAGATCCAACTTTACCATTAAAAACAACATATTCAGGAAATTCCATCAATGCTCTTTCTTGGCTAAATCCATGTAAACCCTTTTGTCCATGAATGTTATCAGTATAAAATTCAGATTGCATTACATAAAATTCTTTGTCAGCTTTTTCCAATCCTTTTAATGGTTCTACCAAGATCAATCCATACATACCATTAGCAATGTGTAACGGAACAGGAGCAGTTGCACAATGATAAACATATAGCCCTGGATTTAAAGCCTTAAATGAAAAAACAGAAGTACGGCCAGGTGATGTATTAGAAACGGCAGCTCCACCGCCAGGACCTGTAACAGCATGCAAATCTATATTATGAGGCATTCTGTTATTTTTATTATTATGAAAATTAAATTCCACTATATCATTTTGTCTAACTCTTACAAACTTTCCTGGAACAGCTCCATCAAAAGTCCAAAAATGATAACGAACTCCATCATCAAGTTCTTTAATTAATTCTATAGTTTCAAATTTAACTACAACATAAGCAGGATAATTACGCTTAATAGGCGGAGGAACATCCGGTGCAAATGTTGTTATGGCATCTATTCTAACCAAATCTTTTGCCACAGCAAAATTACTAAAAACAAAAGCTAAACCTAAAAATACAAAAACAGTAAAAAAATTTAAAAATTTCTTCATAAACAACCCTTAAAATAAATTACACAAACTTAGCAGTCTTAGGTAATCCTGATTTTATAAAAACAAATATAAACGCTGCAATGCCAGTTATAAAAAAAGACGCAAAAACCAAAAGACACCCAAAATACAGCCTCAACTCATCTCTAACTACAAAAAAATCTAAATCCAACATACGCTCCAAATATACTTGCACAATACCAGCTAAAGCAAAAGACAAAACCATTCCAAACATACCTATATTAGAAACCCAAAAAGCATATTTAGAAATCAATGTTGAATAAATAAACTTGCTGTTAGTAATAATTGGTAATGTATAAGAAATTACAGCTAAAACTATCATAGCATATGCACCCCAAAATGCCATGTGGCCATGCATAGCAGTTACTAAAGTACCATGCGTATAAATGTTAATAGCTGGTAACGTATGAACAAATCCCAAAAATCCAGCACCCCAAAATGCCATAATAGAACACCCGATTGTCCAAGTCAAAGCTATTTGATTTGGATGTTCTATTACTCTGCTTCTATAAATAAAAACAGCGTAAAAAGACATACCTAAAAACGCTAAAGGCTCCAATGCACTAAAAAAGCCCCCAACAAAAAGCCAATACTGAGGGGTACCAACCCAATAATAATGGTGGCCTGTTCCCAAAACACCAGCTAAAAACGTTAATCCTATTATTATATACAGCCACTTCTCCAAAACTTCCCTATCAAATCCAGTTAACTTTATCAACAAAAACGCCAAAATAGATCCAAGTATCAATTCCCAAACTCCTTCAACCCATAAATGAACTACCCACCATCTCCAAAACGAATCATTAGTTTGATTTACTGTGTCAATCATACCAGGCAAATATAAAAGTGCAGCAGCAAACAAGGCAAAAAACAAAATCAAGCTGGTTGTTGTTCTTTTTTTAGATTTTAATAATGTAAGACCTATTAAACCCAAAAACAATAAAACATCAACGACCACCAAATAATCCAACGCACGAGGAATTTCTAAAAACTTTCTGCCTTCCCACCAATTCAAATGAAATCCTATTATAGCAGTCACACCTACAACAACCAAAGCTATCCATTGAACAAATGCCAAAGGCAAAGAAACTAACTCCATATCAACTTCTTCTGGAATTATATAATATGCAGCACCCATAAACCCACTTAGCAACCACACAACAAGTAAATTATTATGTGTAGCTCGAGCAACGTTAAATGGTATTATCTCATGCAAAACATCATACCCCAAATGAGCTGATGCCATTATTAACCCATAAACCATTTGTAAGCTTAATAATAACAACGATGTCGCAAAAAAATAATAAGATATTTGTTGAGACTTAAACTTCATAAAACACCATAAAAATTTATTTTTGTTTAGATAAAAAATCAGCCAATTCTAAAATAACAGTATCAGATAATGGCAACTTAGGCATTAAAGCTCCCTTTTTAACAGAATTAGGATCCTTTAACCACTTTTCAAAATAACCTTTATCTCTAACAGACCCAATCTTGTCTAAATCAGGCGCAGGCTCTAATCTATTACCTTTACCATCAAAAATATGACAAGTCAAACATAATTTATCAAAAATAGCAGGTCTATCAATAGTCGCTAAACCACTAGACACACGCTCTACAGCTGTATATTTTTTTAAAGGTGGTTCTGCTGGGAATCCATTTAAATCAACCTCACCACACCACTTTAAAAAAGCTACTAAATCATCTATTTCCCCATCAGAAAAATTATATTTAACCATTCGTCTCTTTCCAGGATACATAGCTGATGGATCTTTTAAAAACATCTTGATAAATTCTTCACTACGTCTCACATAAACTTTAGTCAATTCAGGTGCATAATAAGCACCCTCGCCAAAAATTGTATGGCAACCCATACAATTGTTGCTTTCCCATATATTTTTGCCTCTTATAACACTTTCTGTTATATTTTTCTCATTTGTCTGATCTGGTATTCTTTTCAAAGTATCATAACTTAAAAACAAAAATACAACCACCGCGGTCACAGTAACAACTGTAAATATCTTTAATGAATCGGATTTAGATAACATCTTTACACATAAAATAAAATAAAAATAGAAAAATCACTTTCTTTTTATTAATAATAACACACTACTCTATCCTTATCAATCTGATTTAGAACTCATAAATTCAATAACACTTCTTAAATCATCATCTGTACAATCAGAACATGTACCTTTAGGAGGCATACCCTTATCAGTACCCATGTTTGCACTATTTACCAACTCAGTTATTGATGCTTTTTCAATATCAGCTTTATTTTTTGACTCACTGACACCAGATCTTTTAAATGCATTCTCTTTTCTTTCATTCCATGCATTTAAATCATGTGCTGCTGGAGCTCCAAACATAGGGGCCATAGCAGGAGAATGACATACAGTACAATATCTATCAAAAATATCTTTTCCTGGGTTTGCGGATAAAGACAATGAAAAAAACAAAAAAAATCCAAAAAATAAATATAATATTCTCATAATAATCTCTCAATATAAATACTATAATTTTTTATAGTTAAATTTTAAAAAGTCAGAAATTCCATCTAAAGATGGCTTAATTCCAGCATCACCTTTTGCCCATCCAGCTTGACAAACATATCCATACTCCTTATGAAAATTTAAAGCATCAAATAATCTAATATATTCATCAATACTTCTGCCTATAGGAAAATCATTTATATGTTGCACTCGAATAACTCCAAATACATCTATGACAAAAGATGCTCTATAAGAAACTCCACTTGTATCATCAAGAATGCCATATGCACAACTAAGATCTCTTTTAATATCAGAAGCTAATACATAATTAACCTTACCAAGACCACCGGTTTCAAATGATGCTTCTGTCCAAGCTTTATGAGAATAATGTGAATCAACTGACACAGCAATCACTTCTATATTCCTAGATTTAAAATCATTAATTCTATTATTAATAGCAATTAATTCCGATGGACAAACAAAAGTGAAATCCATAGGATAAAAAAATAATAATGCATTTTTGCCATCAATAGCTCTATAAAAATTAAAATCTTTAACAAGAGATCCATCTGACAAAACAGCTGGCACAGTAAAATCCAAAGCTTTTTTACCAACAAAATTTATCATACTATAAAACCCCAAAATCCAATTACCATACAATATAATAATAAACAAATAAAATATCAATAAACCATTAAAAAACAAAAATTGAAAAATTAATCACTAGGTAACTGACCAACTAAAACAGAGAATGAATAAAATCTAAACTTTCTAAATACTTCAATTGAATAACTTTTATTAGGCTGTAAAGAACCAACCAACTTAACAGCCTCATGTACTGTCTTAACATCAACATCATTTATCTTAACTATAATATCGCCAGGAAAAATTCCAGCCTTCTGCGCTGGACTGTTTTTAATAACACCTTGTACATAAACACCATAACTTTCATTATAACCGAAGTACGATTTTATTTCATCAGTTAAATCATGCAGTTGAGCGCCAAGCCAACCTCTAACTATATGCCCAGTACTTATCAATTGTGTCATTATATCTTTAGCTAAATTTATTGGAATAGCAAAACCTATTCCCTGACTCCCACCAGAACGAGAAATAATGGCTAAATTAATACCAACCAAATTGCCATGAACGTCAATTAATGCACCTCCTGAATTACCTGGATTAATAGCAGCATCAGTCTGTATCAAATTATCAAGCCATCCACCAAATGAAACTTGCTGATCATTAGACCTAGCACTAACAGACCCCAATCCACTAACAATCCCTTGTGTAACAGTATTATCAAAACCAAATGGATTACCAATAGCTAAAACCACATCGCCTACTTTTAATGTGTCAGAATTACCAAGTGAAATAACTGGTAAATTATTTAATAAATCTTTTTTTTTAATCTTTAAAATTGCTAAATCAGTTCTAACATCATTACCAACAATATCAACGGCACTAGAAGTGCCATTAGATAGCTTAACAGAAATAGAATTGGAATCTTTTACAACATGATTATTCGTTAAAATATACCCACGTTTATCGACAATAACACCAGATCCTAAGCCTTGTTGAAGCTGTTTATTTTTAGGAACATTTTTATAATTATCATTATCTTGAGGCGTCTCGCCAAAAAAAAACTTAAAAACTGGATCGTCAAACGATGGATGGTGATTATAATGAATTTCTTGCACAGTTTGAATACTGACAACAGCATGCAAAGCTTTATCTACAGCTCTAGCATAAGAAATGTTTTCACAAACTTTATCATCATTACCTGCAAAGGCAAAATTTAAAAAAAAAGAAAAAAATAATAAAAAGAAAACTCTAAACATATACGGTCCATAAGTCAAAAAATTTAAAAAAAATGATACTATTACAAAATAATTTTAACAATACATATTAATTTTTTTTAAAAAATATAATATAATGAAATAAATGTAATATGGAGTTTTTATGGGATTCAGCGGAATAAGCCCTATGTCACTATTATTAATATTCTTAATAATAATAGTGTTGTTCGGCACAAAAAAATTAAGAAATATAGGGGAAGATCTTGGACATGCATTTAAAAGTTTCAGAAAAGGCTTACAACAAATAGATGATGAAAAAAAAAATATAGATAATAAAAAAGAAGAAAAATAATATGAGTTTTTTTGAATTACTATTAATAATGATGCTGTGCATAATTTTACTTAAACCAAATGATATAGAACTAATAGTAAAAAGTATTGGTACTATGCTAATAAAAGCAAATAAATATATAAATGAAATTAAGAAAACACTGTTTCATCTTTAAAATTAACAGCATTAGCTAGTCTGCCTTTTTCAATGTTCCATTCCCTTTCTTTTATAAGATGACGCTTATCATAAAGTTTTTTTCCTACACATAAAAACAATTCAACTTTTAAAAAACATCCCTTAAAATAAGCTTTAGCTGGTACTACTGTATGTCCCTTGATTTTTAAATAACCAGCTAAGATCTTAATTTCTTTCTTATTTAATAATAACTTTCTATGTCTGGCCTCATCTACTTCATTAAAACTAAAAACAAAATTACCAACATGAATTATAGTTCCCACCATAAAAACTTCAAAATTTTTAATTAAAACAAAACTACCCAATAAATCAATACCGTTGGCTTTAATAGATTTTATCTCCCATCCAACCAGCATTAAACCAGCTTCATACTTCATTTTAACAAAGTAATTAAAACACAAAGCCTTACTAACGTCAGCAACAACTATATTCATGCTACTACAATCTAAAAAAAAATTCTTTTAAAAAAGAATTTTCAAAAAAAAGTATCAAATATTGTTTAGTAACACTAGCATAACAATTGCTGGGGTATAAATAAAAATAATAGCATATACAATCACAATTATATAGCGACTTTAAAACCGGCTCACCAAAAATTTTAATAACCTCACTTTTGTTCATACCAACATAAATTTTTGATACAAGACTAGTATCAATAAACTCACCCTGTTGAATAGTGCTAGCAAAACTTAATCCAATCAAAAAATATATAAAAATAAAACTAATTTTTAATTTAACGTGCCAGCGACAAAAATATTCATTTGCCAATTTTTTTTTCAATATATTCAACATGTTTTCTAATAATAGGATCATATTTTTTTAAACCAGATAGCTTACCATCTTTATTTGGCCCACCAATCATTTTAGAATTCTTAGAAGTAGTATAAAAATGACTTGATTTAGTAGAAACTAATTTAACTTTAATGCTTTTATTCTTCTTTGCCATAAACTTTCCAAAAAATTTATTAACTAAAATTTATACTTATATAATTTTATAAATTGATCTATACCAATTCTATTGATTAGCCGCAAACCTATACTTGAAACCATAACTTTTATAAATTTACATTTGTCACTAGACCAAAACTTTTGCTTATGTAAATTTGGCAAAAAACGTCGTCTAACCTTTCTATTAGAATTAGACACATTATTACCAAACATAACTTTTTTTCCAGTTACAATACACAACCTAGCCATTATTTTCTCCAAAACAAAAAAAATTATTAATTTTATTTCTAAAACTAGAAAAATTTAAATTCAAAATATCATCAATAAAAAACAAACTAACTTTTATGGCCAATAAAATACCTATTTTATCACTAAAATTAGGCTCGCTTAAAACATATTCTTTTTTAGAAAAACAGCCATTTTCAACACCAACTCCAATTCTTAAACGAAAAAAACAACTAGTTTTTAAAACAGAAGATATGCTATGCAAACCATTATGCCCAGAATTACCACCGGAAAATTTCAGCTTAATATCTCCAACTTGTAAATCTAAATCATCATGGATAATCAATACACATTTTGGATCAACACTATAAAAAGACAAAAATTTAGATAAAACACCACCAGCACAATTAATATAAGACAAAGGCTCCAAAACAAAAAACTGAATATCATTATATTTAATATACGCTATATTAGCTTGAAATTTAGAATCAAGTTGTAACTGAATGTCATTCAATAAGCAAAAATAACGTATCCACCAAGAACCAACATTATGTCTAGTAAAATGATAAGAAATAGGATTGTTTAAAGACATGATCAAAAAGACTCTAGTCATAAATTATTTAACTTTCACATCCTGTTTTTTTTGTTCTAAAGTTCTAGATCCAGATATACTAGCTACTAAACTTTTGGATTTCACATTACCCAGTAACAATGACAACTTAACATTGTCAGGAACAATCAAATCAGACACATACATAGATTCATTAACATTAAGCTTAGATACATCAACATCAATAAACTTAGGTACATTAGAAACACTGCATCTAACTTTAACAAAATACCTATGCTTTACTAAAAACCCCCCTTGCTTAATACCAACAGAAGCTTTTTCACCAACAAAGTTCAAAAGTATATCTAAAGTTACAAAATCAGACAAAGAAACTTTTTGAAAATCAACATGTAAAATTTCATCATTAACAGGATGTTTATAAAAATCTTTTACAACAACAAGATATTTATCGTTATTAATATTTATGGTTAATAGTCTATTACCACTATATATATTTTTAATTAAAGAATTTATATAAGAAAAATCAAAACAAATAGGAATTGAAACCCCAGAAAAATAAATAACGGCCGGCACTTTTCCATTTTCCCTAATTTTAACACTATTGTTTTTACCACTACTGTTTCTAAGTTCTGCAATAATAAAAAAGTCCATTAAAAACCTCATTTATAAAAAAAAACTAGGATGCCAGGACTCGAACCTGGGATGCAGGGATCAAAACCCTGTGCCTTACCAACTTGGCTACACCCCACCATAACATAAATTATGCAAAGTAAAAAAAATAATGTCAAATAAAAAAATATTTTATAAAAAAATATTTATATTCTATAATATAATATAAAATTAAAAAAAAATAAAAATGAGACAAATATCTTTAGACATAGAAACAACAGGCCTCTTTTATTATCAAGGACATAGAATTATAGAACTAGGTTGTGTGGAAATTATAAACAAAAAAATAACCAATAATATTTTTCATACATATATAAACCCAGAAAGACAAATAGATAAAGATGCAAAAAAAATAACTGGTTTAAATGAAATTTTTCTAAAAGATAAACCGCTGTTTAAAAATATAATTAATGATTTTTTAAACTTTATAAAAAACGCGGATGAAATAATAATACATAATGCACCTTTTGATATAAGCTTTATAAATAATGAACTTAAACTAATAAATCACAATATCAAAAATATAAGAAGTATTTTTAAAATATTCGATACATTAGAATTTGCTAGAAAATTACATCCTGGAAAAAAAAATAACTTAGATGTGTTATGCGAAAGATATAATGTAAATACAGAAGACAGAACGGTACATGGAGCTCTATTAGACGCTAATCTTTTAGCTCAAGTTTATATAGAAATGACACTATGCAAAAAACACGACTTGCAAGATCAAAGTAAAACAGACATAGATACAAAAATACAAAAAAAAATAGAAATATTAAGAGCAAACAAACAAGAAGTTAGCACCCATTCTAAATATGTCAAAATTCTAAAAGATCAAGCAAAAATAATATGAAAAACATAATAAATTTTTCTATAATAGCCCATATAAACCATGGAAAATCAACACTAGCTGACAGATTAATAGAAACATGTAAAAACTTAAAACCAAACAGTATAAAAACCCAAAGTTTAGATACAATGGACTTAGAAAGAGAAAAAGGAATAACAATAAAATCTCAATGTGTTACACTAAAATACTATAAAAATAATAAAGAATACATACTAAATTTTATAGATACTCCAGGTCATACAGATTTCAGCTATGAAGTTTCAAGATCACTATCAGCCTGCAAAGGAGTCATTCTATTAATAGACATAAACCAAGGGATAGAAGCACAAACATTATCAAACTACAAAAAAGCGTCAAACGAAAACTTAAAAATTATAATAGCACTAAATAAGATAGATATAGCCAAAGTGGATATAAATACACAAAGACAAACTATAAACTCATTTCTAAAAATAGAAAATGAAAATATAATAGAAATAAGTGCAAAAACAGGGTTAGGGATTAAAAACCTAATAGAAAAAATAATAGATTATATACCACTAGAACACAATACAGATCAAGAAAAACTTCAGGCATTAATTATAGATTCATGGTTTGATAATTATACAGGTATCACATGTCTAATAAACGTTAAAAATGGAATCATACTCAAAAATGAAAAAATAATAGCACTATCAACAAACAATACTTATAAAATAACAGAACTTGGCGTATTTACACCAGAAAAAATACTTAGATCTGAATTAACCAGCGGAGAAATAGGTTTCATAACATTAACGTGTAAAGACCCGTTACAAATAAAAATTGGAGATACTATAACATCATCAACTAACCCATCAACAATAAGCTTGCCAAATTTCAAAAAGATACATCCAAGGGTATATGCCGGAATATACCCAATGGATTCTAACAATTTTGAAGTATTAAAAGTCGCTTTATCAAAGCTATCATTAAATGATTCATCAATAGAATATACAGCACAAAAATCATCAATTTTTGGACTTGGTTTTAAATGTGGTTTTTTAGGCATTTTGCACCTTGAAATAATTCAAGAAAGATTGGAAAGGGAATATAATTTAAAAATAGTAATAACACCGCCCAACGTTTTATATAAAATCATGCTTAAAAATAACAAAGAAATCTGCATTACAAATCCAGCAGACTTGCCTGAAATACATACAATAAAAGATATATATGAACCAATAGCCAAAACTACAATAATAGCTCCAACGCAGTACCTTGGAAAAATAATAGAGTTGTGCAATGAAAATAGATGCATCAAAATAAACACATTTCATACAATAAATAATGTTTCAATAGAAAGTGAAATACCTCTATCAGAACTAATATTTAATTTCTTCAATAAACTGCAGACTCTAACAAATGGTTTTTCATCACTAGATTATACAGAAATTACTTATATAAAATCAGATCTAGTTAAAATAAATATACTGCTAAATGAAAAACAAGTTGACGTATTAGAATTTATAGTTCATAAAACACATGCGCATAAAACCGGCAAAGCTTTAATAGAAAAACTATCACAAATCATACCAAAACAACTATTTGACATAAAAATACAAGCTGCGATAGAAAAAAAAATAATAGCTAGAATATCAATCAAAGCATTAAAAAAAAATGTTTTATCAAAATGCTATGGTGGAGATATATCAAGAAAGAAAAAACTTATACAAAAACAAAAAGATGGGAAAAAGCGTATGAAAAAATTTGGTAACATAGAAATACCTCAAAATGCATTTTTCACAATATTTAACATTAAATAACAAACTACTTATATGAACATTAAATATATAATATTAATAATAATAAATATTTTAATAATAAGAATATTCATAATAGAACCATTTAGAATACCATCAGGATCTATGATTCCAACATTATTGCCTGGAGACTTTATATTTGTCAATAAATTTTTATATGGAATAAAAATTCCTATAATAAATAAAAAATTAATTGAAATAAATACACCAAAACGCGGTGATATAATTGTATTTAAACACAAAAAAAATAAAAAACGTTATATTAAAAGAATAATAGGCATAGAAGGCGACACAATAACATATAAAAACAAAAACATAACACTAAACAATAAAAATATACTAAATATAAAAAAATACAAAAAAATAGAAATAATAAACACCATGGCAATTTTAGAAATAATAAATATGAAAGAACTAATATCACCTAATAAAGAATATAAAATACAAAAATACACAAACATAGAAAACAACAATTATAACTATACAGAAATTACAGTACCAAAAAATTCATATTTTGTACTAGGGGATAACAGAGACGACAGTGAAGATAGTAGGATATGGGGATTTGTGGAAAAAAAAGACATATTAGGAAAAGCAACTATAATCTGGTTTAGCTTAGATACAACAGCGTATTTAGTGCGATTAGAAAGAATGATAAAAACCTTAAAATGACAAACTTACAACAAAAAATAATAACAATAGTTGGAAAAACCAACACTGGAAAATCAACATTATTTAATGAATTAATAAATAAAAAATATAGCATAATAACCAAGAAAAAAAATACAACAATAGAATGCGTATTCTATGGGTTAAAAGAACAAAAAACAGTAATAATAGACACTCCAGGCCCAATAATTAAAAAAACAAGTAAAAATATGAACAAAATAATTTGTGATTCGATACTAAAATCATCACTAATATTAATACTCATAAATAACTTAAACTTAGAGACGGAAGATCACTTTATATTAGAATTAATAAACAAATACAAAAAAAAATATATACTTTTAATAAACAAAATTGACAAATTAAAAAAAAAAGACATCATACTTCCATTCATTAAAAACTTGAATGAAAAATATAAAACTATATCACAAATCATACCTGTGTCTATAAAAAAGAACATTAATATACCTGAATTAAAAACACAGATAAAAATTGATAATACCACAGCATGCAAATATTTTAATAATAAAGATTTCAAAAAATTAAATTATAAATCGCTTATCAAAAATATAATTAGAGAAACACTATTAATAAAACTACAAAAAGAAATTCCATATTTAACACAGATAAACATACCTAATACTATATTAACAAAAGATACAACACATATAATCGCAGAATTAAATGTTGTTAAAAAAAGTCATAAAAAAATAATAATAGGTGAGCATGGAAAAAAAATAAAAGATATAATATACAATATTGAAAAAAATATAAAAAAATTTTGTCATAAACTTCAAAATGTGAAAATAATTATAAAAATAAGTGAATAAATGATTATAGGAATCGGAATAGACCTTTTAGAAAAAAAACGAATAAAAAATATAATTAAAAAATACAATAAACATTTTATAGAGAAAATATTAAATAAAAAAGAATTAGTAATTTATAAAAAAACAAAAAAAAAAATAACTACTCTATCTAAAATATTTTCATTAAAAGAATCATTTGTAAAAGCACTTGGCACAGGATTTAAAAAAAAATTATCATTTAAAAAAATCATTATACAAAATAACAAATTAGGCAAACCAACAATAAAAAATAAAAATATATATGTATATACAAGCATTTCACACGAAAAAAATATAACAATAGCTATCTCAATAATAAAAATCAAAAACTAATATACTTTTTGCCATTCATATATTTAACTAATACATCTGGTACAATAATATTACCAAAAGAATCTGAATAATTCTCAACTATAGATAATACAATTCTACCAATAGCAAGCCCAGACCCATTTAATATATGCGGAAAATCTAATAAACCATTTAATTGTATTTTAGCATTCATCCGTCTAGCTTGAAAAGATTCCGTATTACTACAAGAAGACACTTCTAAATAAACCTTTCTTTTAGGCATCCAAACCTCTAAATCATATGTCTTGGATGAAGAAAATCCAATATCTGCGCTACATAAAGATAATACTCTATACGGCAAGTCTAATTCCCGTAAAATACTTTCTGCATTAAAAACCAACTCTTCTAAAGAGTCATAAGACATGCTTGGTTCAACAACATGAACCAACTCAACTTTATCAAACTGATGTTGTCTAATCATGCCCTTAACAATATATCCATAATTACCCTTTTCTTTTCTAAAACAAGAAGTTTTAGATACAAGCTTTAATGGTAAATTATCATATTTAAGGCGCGAGTTGGAAAATAAATTAACTAGTACAACTTCACCTGTAGGAATAAGCCATAAATTCAAATCTGCAATTCCAAATTGATCATCCTTAAATTTCGGGAAATGACCAGAATAATACATTGACGAGCTATTAACAAGCAATGGAGAATAAATTTCCTCATACCCGCATAAAAATACATGCCGATCTAACATATAGTTCCCAACTGCTCGATGCAACTCTGCTAATGATTTCCTTAAAATAACAAAACCAGATCCAGAAATTTTCGCTGATAAATCGAAATCTAAATAATTTTTATTAATTTCAAAATCTTTAAACAAATTATCATTAAAAACATCACAATTGTTTTTTGAATTAATAAATGTTCTAATTTCAACATTATCAGTTATTCCACGTCCAAATGGCACAGATTCACATAATAAATTAGGTAAACACCTTACCAATTCATCAAATTTATCACATAAAGAAATAAGAATATTCTTTTTATCTAAAATATCCTTTTTCAAAAAATCAATTTTTAGACGAATAAATTTTAAAAATACTCCATAATGGCCAATTTTTAATAAAAAAAAAGACATTAACTTATGCTCACGTTGAGCTAAATAAATATCTGTTTTCATTAACTTAATGTTATCATCCAATTCAAAAAAACTATCATAATCAAAAATAAATCCACGTTTTTTAAAATTTCTAATAACATAATCTTTATTATACCTAAAAAAATATAAATCTATCATAAAATTTCAAAAAACTATCTTATCGTCAAGACCATATTCATTACTATCAAAACTCAATTGATCATCAACATCATTATTAACACCATCATCAATCGCATCTGTTGAAACTTTTACATCAAATTCAAAAATTTGAAGGTTATTCGCCACAATTTCAGTAAAAAAATTAACAGAACCACTTTTGGAAGTTCTTTTTACAGTTCTAAGAAAACCTTCAACACATATTCTAGAACGTTTTTTTAAATAATCACAAGCCACTTCAGCCAATCTATTATACAAAACAACTCTGTGCCACTCAGACCGTTTCAAAACGCCTCCATCAAGTCTATTTTTAAAACTAAACGAAGTGACAATACTAATGGTTGATATTGCTATACCATTAGACATATATCTTTTACTAGGATCAAATCCTAAATAACCAACTATAAAAACTTTATTAATACCATTAAACATAAAATTAAAAACCATCAACCATACCCATGGCATTGTTTATATTTCTTACCAGAATTACAATAACACAAAGAATTTCTACCAATCTTTAAATCTCTTTTATAAGTTTTATTTTTATCTAAAACTATATCATTATTATGATTAAATTTCATTTTATCAATATTTACACTAAAATCTATATGCGAATTATTATTAATATCATCCACGGATACTCTTAAAAAAAGCACAACAAACTCGTATTTTGCAGATATTAACATATTTTCAAACATCAAAAAAGACTCTTTTTTGTATTCCTGTTTAGGATCTTGCTGCGCATATCCTCTTAAATGAATTCCTTTCTTTAAATAATCCAAACTTAATAAATGTTCTCTCCACTTAATATCTAAAATATTTAAAAACATAATCTTTTCAAAATCAGAAACTACATGTACATTAATTAATGCTCTCTTTTTAAAATAAGAATCGTGTAATTCACTACACACTTTTTTTTTAAAACCAGATATATCCAAATTAACCATACCATCTAAATTAACATTTATACCAAAATCAGCAACCAAAAATTTTAAAATCTCAGAATAATCAACAATTATATCAATTCCAGTATTCAAAACAAATGTGGAAAAAAATAAATCCACCACATCTGAAAAGATTGTCTCTACAATACTAATGATATCATCATTGAAAATAAAAAAATCTCTATAACTATAAAATACAACTCGTTGTTCATTAAAAATATCATCAAATTCCAACAATTGTTTTCTAATATCAAAATTATGAGATTCAACTCTACGCTGTGCATTTTCTATAGATTTATTAACCAGTTTATTACTTATAACATCATTGCTGGAAATTTTTAATTTATTAAGCAAAATAAATATTTTATCTCCAATAAATATTCTTATCAAATCATCTTCTAAAGATAAATAAAATTGACTACACCCAGGATCACCTTGTCTACCGCATCTACCCCTTAATTGGTTATCAATACGTCTGGATTCATGTCTTTCAGTTCCAATTACACGTAATCCACCAAGTTTAACAATATCATGATATTCAGCTGAATATTCATTTAAAAAACTCTTCCTACCACCTAAAACTATATCAGTTCCACGTCCAGCCATATTGGTTGCTATAGTAACACTTTTTAACTTACCAGCCTCAGCAATTATTTGAGATTCTTTCTCATGATTTTTCGCATTCAATACATTATGCTTAATGCCATTTTTGCGCAAAATGTCAGATAAAAACTCAGAAACTTCTATAGAAGTGCTACCAACTAAAATTGGTTGCCCAATATTATAACAACGTTTAATATCGTCAACAATGGATGTAAATTTTAATTGTTTATCAAAAAAAACCAAATCCGGTAGATCATTTCTAATGCACGGCTTATTAGTAGGTATAATAACAACTTCTAATCCATAAATACTAAGAAATTCATCATACTCAGTATAGGCAGTACCTGTCATACCAGATAAAACCTCATATAATCTAAAATAATTTTGAAACGTAATCGAAGCTAAAAGTTGATTCTCACTTCTAATATCAATATTTTCCTTAGCTTCTAATGCCTGGTGAATACCATCTCCCCATCGCCTGCCATCCATCACTCTACCGGTGTGCTCATCAATGATTAAAACTGAATTATCTTTAACAATATAATCAATGTCTATTCTAAAAAGATAAAGTGCTTTCAAAGAAGCATAAATATCATGCAACAAATTTATATTACCAATATCATATAAAACATCTTTATCTTTCAATAAACAATACTTTCTAAACAAACTTTCTAATTTTAAAAATCCATGTTCAGTCAATTGAACATGCTTATTTTTTTCATCTAAAACAAAATCATCAACATTAACCAACTCCTTAGCAATTTTATTAATAGATAAATACAATTTAGAATTAACTTTATCTGGTAATGAAATAATTAATGGAGTTCTAGCCTCATCTATCAAAATTGAATCAACCTCGTCTATAATTGCATAATGCAATTTGCTTTGAACCTTATCATGCTTAGTCAAAACTATATTATCTCTTAAATAATCAAAACCAAATTCACTACAAGTGCCATAAACAACATCTGCCTTATAAGCATTTTTTCTATCCTGAAAAGACATGCCAGCATTTAAAACCCCAACTGTTAAATCTAAAAAATCGTAAACAGGTCCCATCCAAACAGCATCTCTTCTAGCTAAGTAATCATTAACAGTAACTACATGAACAGGTCTTTTACGTAAATGAAACAAACACACAGGTAATGTCGCTACTAAAGTTTTACCTTCACCAGTAACAACCTCTATAATCTTATTATCATACAATGCTATTCCACCTAATATCTGCACATCATAATGTCTCATTTCTAAAACTCTAAAAGATACTTCTCTAACTATGGAATAAACATTAGGTAATACATCAAAAAAGAAATCCATATTTTCATAATTATTTTTAAAATAAAAAAATTTCTTTTTTAATTCTAAATCAGATAGCCCTAATAAATCATTTTCTAATGCATTTATACACCGTAATGTACTATTATACCTTTTTAAAATTCTATCATTTTTAGAACCAAAAATACTCATCAAAATATTTAAAAACATCTAAACCTCACAAGCTTAATCTATTTGCTCACACAAAAAAACATCACACTCACTAATGTATAATTTTTCAAGATTTTGAATATAAACATCTTTTAAAAAAAGATAACCATCTGCCATCCTATCATGAAAGAAACTACTATCAAAAAATATGAAACTTTTTTTAGATAAGACTTCTAAAAAATAATAAAATAATAGTTTATCAGAAAAATAAAAAAATGGATTAAGTATATGTGAAACGAGTATACTAATATTAAAAAACATTGTTCCAGGCCCAACTAGTGGTAACATCATATAATTAATTTTATTTTTATTTTTTTTTAACAAAAAAAAATGCAAATCAGTCAATGTATGATGCACATTATAATAACTAGTAACATCTACTAAACCAAATAATCCAAAATATGAATTTAAAAAAAACCTATTGATACACATGTTTAATTTAACTAAATCACACATTAAAAAACTAAATAATAAACATTGTAATTCCGAAACATTATTAAAAAAATTTCTTAAAAAATTATCAAAAAAAATTGGACCACAATTAATGTATCTATCCAATACTGGATTCATAAAAGATTTATCAAAACCACGATTAAAAGAATATACTCTTCTATTTAAAAACTCTAATGTATCAGAGTTAGAAGACTCCACACGCCCACAAAAACTAAAAAATATAAAAACTATAACCAATAAATAAACCAAAATTCTCATAAAATGTTATATAATCTAAAAATAAAAATTAAAAAAATTAATGAAAAAATTAAAAATATTAATACTAATATTAACATTAATATTACTCACTAATGAAAAATTTATAACAAAAATCATAAATAAAATCAATGATAATGCACACATAGAAACATTATCGTTCAAATATCCAAATAAAATAACAATTACAAACCTAAAATATAAAAATAACGGATATAAATATCATATTGAAAAAATATCATTTCACTTTAAAATAAAAAACATACGTTACTTAATAATAAATCATCTTAAACTAAAAAATACCCAAATAACAAGCAATGCACATTTAATTTCAATTAAACAAATAAATGTAAAAATTTTAATATATAACAAAAAAAAATATATTAGCATGCTAAATATCTACAATACTACAAAAAAAAAAGAACTAACAAGTCAAATAACAATATCAACATTAAGAACTACACTCACCACTAAATATACAATTATAAATAATAACACAATAATTAAAAAAAAAAGATATAATCCAAACATCATAAAAATATCAAATAAAAAAATCCAAACTGACATAATGTTTAATAAAAAAAATGAATTAATAATCAAAAATTATACGCATAACGATGCAATAATTAAAAATTTAACATTTAAAATAAAAAACACTAACATTAAAATTAAAATATTCAAATTTCAAATAAAACGCATCATAATTAAAAAAATAGCTATACAAATAATAATAACAAAAACCGAACATAAAATAAACATCAATTCAACACACATACAGATACTGTTACATTTAAAAAAAATAAATCATAAAACAATTTACGTCTTAAAAAATTTTTCTTATAAAGAAAATATTCTAGTCACACCATGTACTATTACAACAACTAAAAAACTGATAAAAACCGCGGAAATAAAAATTAAAAATCTACAAAAAACAAATTTATTAATAATTAAAACAGAGCTAAGAACAAATAATGAAAAATGCACAATTGGAATATTTTATATCCAGTTAATTAAATTTAAACTTCCTGAAATAAAAATACTATCAAGAAACAAAACATTGTGTAATATTTACATAAAAGGAAAATTATGTAAATCTTTAAAATATACACAACAAATAATAAAAATATAAAAACACATATGCAAAACATACTAACAGATTATATAATATTCTTGTTAAAAATATTAACAACACTACTAATATTTATATTACCAATTCTATTCATATTTACAAAAGATAAAAAAGAAAAATATTTAAACATCACAAACGTAAATGAAAAATATACAAAACTAAAAATAGCCCTATATTCTGAAATATATAACAAAAAACTTAATAAAAACTTAATAAAACTTACAAATCAAAATTTAAAAGAATTCAAACAAAAAACCAAAAAAAATTTATTTATAATAAATTTTAATGGAGATATAACAGCAAGCGATATAAACAAAATAAAAGATATTATTTCATTACTAATATTAGAACGGAAGCATATTAATGAAATATTAATAAAATTAACAAGCAGCGGAGGTTTGGTAAATAATTATGGCTTAGCAGCATCTAGCATAAAATTACTTAAAGATAAAAATATAACACTCACTGTAGCTATAGATATGATAGCTGCTAGTGGCGGATATATGATAGCTGCTATGGCAAATAAAATTATAGCATCACACTTTGCAATAATAGGCTCAATAGGTGTAATAGGAATAATTCCTAATTTTAATAAATTATTAAATAATAAAAATATAGAAATAGAATATCATACAGCAGGAGAATATAAAAGTACATTAAGCATGTTAAGTAAAAATACTGATATAGGTAGAAAAAAATTCATTCAAACATTAGAAAATACACATCAGCTATTCAAAAATTTTATAAAAGAAAGTAGGCCTCAATTAGACATCGATAAAGTTTCTACAGGAGAATGGTGGTATGGAATTGATGCAATTAATTTAAAATTAATAGATAAAATACAAACAAGCGATGAATATATAATGGAAAAAATAAGTGAATTAAATGTGTACGAAATAGACATAAATGAAAAAAAATCTATTAAAATTAAAATAACAGAATCTATTAAAAATATAACATTAAAGTTACTTGGTTTAATATAAATGGCAAAATTATATTTCTTTTATTCCACCATGAATGCAGGTAAAACTACCTCGTTACTGCAATTTGACTACAATTGTATCACACGGAATATAAACACAATAATATTTATAGCAAATCCAAAGGCTAAAACACGAATAATAAAATCACGCATAGGCATTAAAAAAATAGCATTGCCAATAAATAGCATCACAAACATTTATACATACATAAAAAAATACAAACATATGATAACAAACATATTAATAGATGAAGCACAATTTCTAACCAAAAAACACATTTTTGAATTAATAAGTATAGTAGACAAATTGAATATAAATGTATTTACATATGGACTAAAAACAGACTTTAAATTAGAGTTATTCATAGGAAGTAAATATTTACTAATATTGGCAGACAAACTAATGGAAATTAATGCTCTATGTAAATGCGGTGCCAAAGCAATAGCTAACGCTAGAATAACACATTCTGGAAAAAAAATAACAATTGGAAAGCAAATATTGCTAAACAAAAATGCTTACACCCCAGTATGTAGATATCACTATTTTCAATTTAAAAACTTAAAATAAAACTTAATTTTAATATATAAATGCTGTATTACACATCAATATTTAACTTATCTATCTTCTTATACACATGAATATATGGTTTTATTTTTAAATTAAGAATTGGTTTTTTTATACAGCCATATGTTATATCACAGTGCTTTAAATTTAAAATATATTCAAATCTATCAAATAAATCTGGAAGGATAGGTCTAAAACAAAATAAAAGAACAATAAACAAATTTAAAACCATAGTGCATACATCATGAGCTCTATTAAAAGAATCATGATTAATAACCAAAATCCATGGTTTTTCTCTATCTAAATATAAATTCAAATAATCCGCATATTTCATAATATAAGAAACTATTTTAGAATAAAGTCGTTTTTCATAAAACTCTACAATAGTATCATAAACCATTAAATACTCATAAAATATATTTTTATCTAAAACATTATTAGAAAATTTAAAATCAAAATGTTTACATATAAGTCCTGCACACCTGCCACCTATATTTACAAATTTTGAAATTAAGTCAGAGTTTATCTTATCTATAAACTCAGATAATTTAAAATCTATGTCAGAAACATTATTATTACTTTTAGCAGCAAAATAATATCGTATATAATCAGGCTCCATTTTATCTAAAAAATCATTCAAAATCAAAAAAGTTCCACTAGATTTAGACATTTTTTTTCCATCAATTGTTAAAAATCCATGAACAAAGACATCATTTGGTAATTTAAAATCACACGCACTTAAGATGGCTGGCCAAAACAATGTGTGAAAATAAATTATATCTTTGCCTATGAAGTGATAAAAAAAATATTCAGATTTACTATCAAAAAGTGAAGAAAATTCAATATTATTATTCAAAGTAAAATTGTAAATACTGGATATATAACCAATTGGTGCATCAAGCCAAACATAAAAAAACCTAAAATACTCATTTGGTATCTTAAAACCAAAATAAGGTAAATCTCTAGATATATCCCATGCTTTTAACCCAGAAGTAAACCAGTCAAATAGCTTATTAAAAATAGATTTTTGAGATAATGAACTAGTCCAATCATTTAAAAAATTATTAAATAAATTTAAATCAAAAAAATAATGCATCGACAGTTTTTTAATAGGGATTGTGTTGCTTAATACAGATATTGGATCTAATAACTCACCGGATTCATATTTATAACTACATTTTTCACATATATCACCATACTGCCCAGAAGCAAAACATTTTGGGCAACAACCTATTACATACCTGTCAGGCAAAAACAATTTTTTTTCTTCATCAAAAAGCTGATAAATACTCTCCTCAAAAATAAAATCATTAAATTTTAAAAAACAAAAAATTCTTCTAGAAAAAAATTCATTTTCATAAGAATGAGTTAAATAAAAACTATCAGCTAAAATACCAAGCGTATTCAAATCTTTTAAATGCGAAATACGATAAAAATTAATTAAATAATCAATAGACATACCACTTTTAAAAGATTTTAACATAATAGGTGTGCCATGACAATCATCACCAGAAAAATAAAAACACATATTTCCAACCATCTTATTATATCTAAAAAATATATCAGATTGAATAAATTCCAATGCATGACCCATATGAAAATCTCCATTAACATAAGGCAATGCAGATGTAAAAAAAACTTTTTTTCCCATAAACTAACAAAATATAAATATTAATAATAAATATTAAAAAAATAAATAAAAATAAACAATTGATCTTCAACCCCAAAAAACTTAAAATTAAAAAAAATAAACTCATAGGGAAAACAAAATGCAGGATACATTTAAAAAAATTTCAGACCAAATAAAAAATAATACAACAATAATATATATCAAAGGTACTCCAACAGCTCCAATGTGCGGTTTTTCAGCACAAGCTGTTCATATACTAAACGAAATGGCAATAAAATATGCGTATATAGACGTATTGGAAAATCCAGATATTAGAGAAAATCTCCCTAAATACTCAAAGTGGCCAACATTTCCACAACTATTTCATAAAGAAAAATTAATCGGCGGCGCCGACATAATCACAGAATTATATAAAAATAAAAAAATATACGATATTTTATCCAAATAATTTTAAACAATCATTGACAAAAAGTAATTACAAATATAACTTATTACAGGGTGCTTAGCTCAGATGGTAGAGCGCCGCCTTTACACGGCGAGGGTCGGGGGTTCAAATCCCTCAGCACCCATAAGAATCAAAGGAGCGGTAGTTCAGTCGGTTAGAATATCGGCCTGTCACGCCGGAGGTCGCGGGTTCGAGTCCCGTCCGCTCCGATAAAATATATAAAAAAAAATGAAAACAAAAAATGTCATAAATTGGATAATAGTCACTATAATATCAACAGCGCTAGTAATTACAACAATAGCAACAAGTTCATCAAACAAAAAAAATAACGAAGTCACAAATATATCACAATATATTATAACAGAGACTGAATTAAAAACATTAATACAAAAAATAAAAAACAAAAACACTAATACAAAAAAAATAAAAAATATAGATTTAGTGCTTAAAGAAAAAATAATAGATCACATAAAATTAAATATAAATAATAAAAAAACAAAACTTATCTGCACAAAAACAGAAATATTGTACACAATAATAAATGCCAATTTTTTTAAAACAAAAAATACTTTTTCTCCAGATTTATATAAAAACTACCTGCAAAACACTAACTTAAAAGAAGCTTTTTTTCAAAAAAAACTAAAAAATAAATTAGAAAACACACGCATACCACCATATATAGAAATTAAAAAAAATTATCAAACACGTCAACTAAAACAAGAACTTGATTACCTCACATATCACATAAACAAAATAACATACGTAATAATACCAAAATCACGTTTAATTAAAAAAATAAATATTAAAAATACTGAATACTTCAACTTTGAGAAAAATATAATACATTCATACAGAACCCCAATAATATATAAAATAAAATATCTTGTAATAAAAAATAACAAAAATATTAAAAACAAAAAGTTTATTACATCTGCAATATCCAAAATAGATATAAATGAACGACTATCCAAAATAATATACAAAAATAGCAAAAATTCAATTATTATAAAAACACCCAACCGTACATATTTAATAAAAATAAAAAAAAAGATAGAAAATAAATTAACCACTTACATTTGCAAAGAAGATATAATTAATAGATACAAACAAAAGCTAATTAAAAAATTTTCAAAAAATAAAACTGCTGTAAAAAAATATAAAAAAATCAAATCAAATCAAAAATTAATATCAGAAAGATCTAAAAAATCAAATCTATCACTAAAAATTAAATCAGTAATATTAAGCAAAGAAGACACACTAATATTAAATAACGAAAACATACTCGTTATATTATCACAGCTTCAAAAACCAGTGGTAATACAAAAGGATCCAGAAACAATTAAAAAATTATATAATAAAAACAAAATTATTAAAAAATACGAAACTAATTAAAATCAAACATATCGCTAACTTTATTAATTTCCGCAATTATATAATAAAAACAATTAATGCCATGACCATCTCTTTTGATCAACCACAAATGTAAATTATTGTCAGATTCTAATAACATCCTTGAAAAGTCTCTAATAAATTCATGACTTAAATCATAATATCTTGCATCTAAAAAATTAAGCAATAAGACATCTAATTCTAACATTCCACGTCTACAGTTTAAAAATAGCAAAAAAAACTCTTTTTTATTTAATATCAACATATTTTATTTCTGCTTCATTAAAGGAAAAAACAACACGTCTTTAATAGACAAAGAATTAGTAAACAACATTACTAATCTATCGATGCCAATGCCTTCTCCTGCTGTCGGAGGCATGCCATAACTCAATGCATTTATATAATCATCATCATACCTCAAGTTAACGTCTGTTTTGTCAACAACTTGATTCAAAAACCTAGCAGATTGATCCTTTGGATCATTTAACTCAGAAAAACCATTTGCAATTTCTTTACCGCAAATATATAATTCAAACCTCTCAACAACATCAACATTAAAATCACTTCTTCTTGACAATGGTGAAATATCAACTGGATAATGTAAAACAAAAGTAGGATTAATTAAATTTTTTTCAACAAAAACATCAAACAATTTAACATAAAAATCAACAAGATTAAAATTTTCATCAAAATCAATATTTTCTTTATTAAAAAATTTAATTAAAAAATCTTTATCAGAAATATCAGACAAAGCTAAGCCAGTATACTTCAAAATGGATGTGAAAAAATCAATTTGCTCAAACCTTTTAGAAAAATCAATATTAATATTATCATACTCAAAAACTGTTTTATTAAAAACAGAAACTGACACATAATAAAATAACTTTTCAGTCAATGAAATCAAATCTTTATAATTAGAATATGCTTGATAAAACTCTATCATAGTAAACTCTGGATTATGTCTTACAGAAACACCTTCATTTCTAAAATTCTTACCAATTTCAAAAATTTTTTCGAAACCACCAACTATCAATCTTTTTAAATATAATTCTGGAGAAACTCTTAAAAATAATTTTGAATCTAAATAATTATGATAAGTCTCAAAAGGTTTAGCATCAGCTCCGCCAATGATATTTTGCATGATAGGGGTTTCAACTTCCAAAAAACCTCTCTTTGAAAAAAAACTTCTAATAAAAAATAAAATTTTAGACCTAATGATAAATTTACTTTTAGATTCATCACTAACCATCAAATCCAAATAACGCTGTCTATAGCACATTTCCTTTTCAAGTAATCCAAAACGTTTATCTGGAAAAGAATTAAAATTTTTAGAAAGTATTTCAATATTAAGGATACGCAAAGATACCTCACCACTTTTAGTTCTAAATAACTTACCAACAGCACTCACTATATCACCCAATCTTAAATCAGATATAAATTCATCATAATATGATAACATATCACCAGATAAATATAATTGAATAACGCCAGAAAAATCTCTAAGAACCAAAAAAGTCGACTTACCCATAATCCTACGCCTAAAAATTCTACCACAAACCAAAAATATTTTTTTATCAAAAAAAGATAAATCATATTCTTTTTTTTTTAAAATACATAAAACTTTATCAATTAACACGCGTTTTTTTAATTTATTTGAATATTTGCAAAAAAAATTTCTACTAAACTTATCATCGAAAAGGTTAATATTAGTCATAAAAACAGTCTTTAAAATCAAAAACAGAAAAAATAAATGGATCTAAATGCCCATTTAAAACCATATCAACATCATAAATTTCCAAGTTAGTCCTCAAATCCTTAATAATAGACTTGTCTAAAAAATAAGATCTTATTTGACTTCCCCAAGAAATAGACAACTTTGATTGCTCAATTAAATTTTTAGTTTTTTTATTTTCTAAAAAATAAAATTCTTTTAACTTTGAGGTCAATTGCTTTAATGCAGAAGCTTTATTTTGATGCTGAGAACGTTCAGATTGGCATTGGACTACTATCTTTGTAGGAATATGTGTAATCCTTATGGCAGATTCAGTTGTATTAACATGTTGTCCACCAGCCCCACCTGCTCTGAAAGTATCTATCCTCAAATCAGAATCAATTATTTTAATATTATCACAAACCTCATAAACAGGGTAAACAAAAACAGATGCAAATGACGTATGTCTTTTATTATTAGTATCAAAAGGAGATTTTCTAACAAGCCTGTGTACACCACTTTCATATTTCAAGAAACCAAATGCATATTTACCAGATATTTTGATTGAAACATTTTTTAATCCAGCGATATCACCATAATTCAAAAAATTTATTAAATAACTAAATTTCTTTTTTGTTAACCAACCGGTATACATTTTAAATAACATACTAACCCAATCCTGAGATTCTGTACCACCAGATCCAGCATTTATTTCTAAAAAAGCATCCATAGAATCTCTCTCAGATGAAAAAAATGATTCCATTTCAAATTTTAAAAATTCATCTTTTAAAACACCAATTTTGTTAAGCAAATCATTTAATAAAATATTATCATTATCATGTTTAGCTAAATCAAACAACTCCAACAAATCTGACACTTCGCAAAAAAAATAAGTAAGCTTATTAACCTTTTTTAACAAAGAAGATTTTTCAACGGCAATCTTTTCTAAAGCATAAAAATCAATAATAGAACCATTATTCAATAAATTATCAAGCTCAGATATCCTTTTTACACATAAATCATATTCAAAGATACACCATAAGCCTTTGAATTCTAGTCTTAATATTTAAAACATCATCACAATAAAAATTTTGCATAAATTAATAAATAATTCTATCCCTCAACAAATTACTACTATTAGACAATACATCTAAATTTATGTCAACAAATTTAACCAAACATCCACCATTAACTAACAAAAAATCACTAGCAATCTTAATATCGCTAAATGGTACATATGTTATGCCCATAGCACCATTTTTATTACTATCAATAACATAAAAAGCATCAGACGCTACAATCCATTTATCAACATAAGAATCCCAATCTAAAAGTGAAAAATCCTGAACAAAAAACCCCTTTACCAATCTGCCCTTAGCATGATCCAATACATCATAAAAAGCTTCTTTAACTTCACAATAAAACGATCTAGTACCATCCCTCCATAAAATTTGAGCTTTAGGACCTTTATAATTAATAATGATCATACTATCACTTGCACAAACATGAATTTTAGTCAAATTAACTGGCGCAATTTGATCGCTATTAAACTTAGGTTTAACAAAAAAAAATAAAAACAATAAAATTAATAAAAAGTAAATTAAAACTTTCATTCACACGCCATCTCTATTTAACAATTTTTTACATTTATCATATAAACTAATATAAGTATTATAAATTAATAAAACATAATCAAAATCTTTTTGTGTAACATTGACGCCATTTATTGTTTTACCAATAAGAGCTTTAACTTCATCAGGTTTATCTGTATTATACATACTCCTAATGTTCTTTTTAATATTTAAAACTTCTTCAAAAGCAACTAAAGTATCTCTTACAACCTTACTTTCGTTCATTTCAACGTTAAAATATTGATAAGCCTTACTATTTAAAACTTCAGTTTTTTCATTCATAAAACACCTCATTTACCTTGATTTTACATAAATAAAGAAAAAATTTAACACCACAATACAAATCCAACCAATCATAGATAAAATAACATAAAAGGATCCCCAAAATTCAACATTTATACCAAATAATTCATTTGCATCAAATGGAATAAAATAAAATATTGAAATCAACCTAAACACTTCAGCAGGATTTAAAAATAACAAAAAACTAAAAAAAGTGTTTGATAAAACATCATAAAATACAACTACAAAAAAAGTAAAAAGAATATCATATATAAACAAAAAAAATAACCAAATAAAAATACTCAATAAAATAACAAAAGTCCTACTTTTAGAAGAACTAGACACATATAGCGCAAAAGAATTAAAAATAAAACTTAACCAAATAGAAACAATTATAAACTTAAATATAACAAATAATTTAATACCAAGATAAAACAAATAAATAGCAACAGGGAAAAACCCAAATAAAAAAGCAAAAGCAAAAACCACGCTATTACCAATTAACTTACCAAATAAAACATCTAACATAGTTAATCTATAAGACAAAATCAGATCCAATACTCCAGATTCTCTTTCAGACAAAATAGAATCATAAGATAAAATAAAAGAAAACAATGGTACAATATACATTTGCAAGTGAATAATAGATAACGACAATGCCCTTACATCAGTTTGAGAATGATCTCCTGACATTACCTCACCAAAATAAATTATAATAAAATTAAAAAAACAAAAAATAACAGATGACAACAGAAGCCAATAATTTCTTATATTAAAAAAAATCTCTTTATTAGCTATTTTATAAATATTAATTATATTCATGATAATTTTATTAACATATCCTCTAAAATTCTATTCTCAATTCTAATATCCTTAATTGAAAACTTAAGATCAACAAGAAATAGAATTAGATTTACAATAATTCTACCATTAACTCTACAACAAAAAACAACAGACTTATTGACGCTAGCATCTGGAAACAGCCTCTTTAAAGCTAAAGCTGATACATCATCTATAACATCATCGACAAGCACAAAAACTTCCTTAAATAAAAAATCATCGCTTAAATTAAAAAAATTAATATCAATTTCCTTGACAATACAACCGTTAGATAAAATTAAAACATTGTCAACATTGCCATAAATTTCAGTTAAATGATGACTTGAGATAAATACAATTGCGCCATCATTAGCTAGTTTTCTAAGTACATTGTAAAACATAGTAATGCTACCACAATCAAAGCCATTTGATGGCTCATCAAAGAAAAGTATCTTGGGGCTTCCAATTATAGCTTGAGCCAAATTTAACTTTTGTTTCATACCTTTAGATAAATCTTTAATTTTTTTATTAGCATGATCATTTAAAAACACCATGCTTAAAATTTCTTCAAAATTAACATTACCATACCCCTTTAATGCAGCTAAAAAAATTAAAACATCTTTAACACGCATGTCATTATATAAATGAAGCACTTCAGGCATAAATCCTAAAAGACCTTTATAATAAAGCAAATTATCATTACTTACAATAATATCATTATACATAACAACACCAGAACTTGGTTTATAAAGTCCAGTTAAAATCTTGAACAATGTAGTCTTTCCAGATCCATTGATCCCCAACAACGCAGTTATTTTTCCGCCATAAATTTTAGTATTTAAATTATTTAAAATTGAAAAATTTTTCTTATAAAAAAAACTGATATCTTTTAATTCTATAAAATTATTTACTACCATATTATTGGTCTCATTAAAGGGTAATTATCTACAACAGAAATTTTTCTAAAAGATGGAAATTGATTCTCAATTTTTTGTAACAAAACCAACGCAGGACTATTAAACATAACCTTCAAAACTGGATACATAGAAACAAGCCAATCGCTAACATTAGTAACATAAAAACGCTTATCTCCAACACCATTAAAATCTAAATCCCAACCAAAGTAATGTGACCAAAAATTACCAATATAAAAATAATTCCACACAACCTTTTTATTATCTAAAAATTGAACTTGTAAATTATTGCTTATAAAATTATTATCATATAACAAATTATTATCACTACCACCATAAACTTTAATACCTATAACATTTTTAATAATGTCATTATTAACAATATCATTAAAATAACTACTACCTAATAATATTCCATCTTTATTATAAAGCGTTTTATTTCTCAAAATTCTGCTATATAAAACATCCCTAAAAAAAAGCCCATGCGTAACATTTGAATATGAAAAATTATTAACTAAATCTACATATTTTGAATACATAACTGCTATACCAATTAAAGAATCAATCACCATATTAGACACAACATTACATTTATTGCTAAACATATAATGTATTCCAAATCTAGAATTAGTAAAAATATTTCTATTTATAGAAACTTCGTTAGAATTAGTTATATACAACCCATCTCTACCATTTACAATAAAATTATCTGATACAACAGTATTATTGTTTCTATATAGCTGAATAGTATTTCCTCTATCAGATAAAATTTTGTCTGCCGTGCCAACAAAAACATTATTTACAAAAAAATTACATGCAGACTCATTCGACCATATTCCAAAACCACACTCAGAAAAAAAATTATCAATAACAACAACATTATTACCATTAATAAATAAACACGCGTCAGAAACAGACATATCTTTGCCGCTATTATAAAAAATTATACCTTGTATTTTAACATCAGATGCCTCTACTGTTAAAATATTACCATTCCCACAAGAAGTTAATATAACACAACCGTCAGCTATAATATTAACTGTTTTATTAACAGTATAATTACCAATATAAATGCCAGGTTTTAACGCAATAGTTTCATTAACAACTGAGTAATTTAAAGCACGCACAAAATCAAGAGATGTATAAACATCTCTACCGAAAACAATACTAGCACTAAAAAATACTAATATAATTATTAATCTAACCACTTACCAACCTCATACTTTTCCCATATGTCCTTTTTTATAAGAGCTGGACAAGTTTTTTTATCATACATACTATTAATACACGTAAAACAATAAAAACATTCCTTCTGATCTATTTTCCCATAATTATCTATAGCCTTAGAACCACATCTAACCTTGCAAACTTTACAAACAGCGCAAGTTCCACGACGTTTAATTTTAAATATAGTGAAAATAGACATGAATGATAAAAAAGCACCCAATGGACAAATAAATCTACAAAAAAATCTATAAGAAAAAATACTAATTAATAATAATAAACAAGCATAAACAGAAAACCACCCTCTGCTAAAAATACCAACGCTCCATGTTGTTTTAAATGGTTCTACTTCAGCCCAAGTTTCTGCAGAATAAACCACTTCATGAAAAAAAGCAAAAAGTAAAAAAACAAAAATTAAATATTTCAAATATTTAAGTTTTGAAATAACTCTATATGAAAAATCTAAACTTGTATCACTTAAAAATACAGACTTTACTCTAAAAAAAATTTCTTGTACAGCACCAAAAGGACAAATCCATCCACAAAAAACACCCTTGCCCCACAAAATAACCGTTAAAAATATCATCACCCAACTAATAAATAAATACGGTCCAAACAAGAAAGTTTTTAGATCTGTTAGCAAAGTAAAAACATTAACAACTGATGGCGGGCTACACAAAAAACCTATTATATAAACATCCATTAATAAAACAAAACTATAAATTATGTCTAACAAAAACCGTCTTTTAGATAAAAAAGTTCTAAAAATAAAAACCAAAATCACCAAAATCCATAAAGCACTCAAAAATATAATGTTAAGCCATTTATCTTTCCACTGACTACACCATACACATGTTTTACAAAATATTGAAGGCATATCATACTTAACAGAAAAAGTTTTATAACCAGCTAGTAAAACTAAATTCCATGGTTTGCATGGATCGTACTTAACATCATTAATAAAAAAAACACCAGCATCCTCATAATCAATAGACGTTATTAAGTCAAATTGATAAACATACTCACTCTCTTTAAAAACAAAAATATTACCATCCTGTTCCACTCTAAATCTATCAAAAATACCACTCCTAATAAAACCACTACCCTTAAAACACCAAGTTCCAGCTCCAACAATCAAAATTGCAGATTTTTCAAATTTATTGTTAAAAAGACTAAGATAACCCTGTTCACCAAGTAAATTTTTACCAATTGATGGAGGTAACAAGTTTGTAAAATATATATCAATCAAATCATAATCTCTTGTGTTTGAAGATAAATCTAAAACATAATGCTTTATAGCTTTATTGTGAACTAATTCATCCCAAGAATATTTTTTAAATGTATCTGGAATCTTCTTGCGTTGATAAACCTCTTCACCGATCGACAAAACAACTCTACAAGACTTTAATATAGTTTCATGCAAAATCAATGATGTAACGGTAGCTCCGGCAATTATAGGAACATCTTCACCTACAGATATTTTATTAATATCTGCACCTTTGTAAAGACACATTGCTTCTAACAACTTCTCAATAGGTATACCAGCAAGCAAAATTGGCTCACTGTGCTTCACCAATTTCAAATCAATTAAAATATGATTAGACGACAAAAGCATCAAAATTTCCAAAGGATACCCAGAATACGCTGGTATATTAACTACATCAACAGTATAAAATAAATAACCTATCAACTTATTAATATCATCCTTTTCAAATAACTCAAGAACTCTAGAATCCTTGCCAATCTTTATATTATAATTGTTATAAACATCAAAATTACACGGTTTATCACCACACAACACCATCTCGTCAGTTAAAGACAAATAATTAGCAAAACCAGTATTGCAAAAAAAATACAATACAAAAATCAAAAAAATGAGCCTAACTTTTAAAATTAGACTCATTAAAAACCTCACGAAAACAACCATTTTCATATCAATGAACTAACAATCTACCTCTCATTTCCAAATGTAATGCATGACAAAACCAAGTACAATAATACCAAAAAACACCTCGTCTGGTAGCTTTAAAAGTAACAGAAGCTGTTTCACCAGGAGAAACTCCAAAATTTAAATTATGTTCACTTAAACAAAATCCATGAGTTAAATCACCAACTTTATCTAAATTAGTCTGAACTATTGTAACTTCATCACCTAAATTTACATCTATAACCTTCAATCCATAATTAGGTGCAATACTTGACATTACTACAAAAACCTTATCATCTCTACGAACAATTTTATTTGCACCAAAATCCAATCCTAAATCTTGAACTAACTTACGTTCATAAGCAAATTTTCTATCATTAATATTCCAAATTTGAGTGGTTTTAATCAAATTTCTATTAACAACTAATGCATCATGTGGTTCAGGTGCAACAGGACCATCATGCAATAATTTCATTCTGCCATCAGAAATACCTATAAGTTGATCATTATCTGGATAAGATGGTCCAACAGACAAAAATCTATCTTTAGAAAATTTATTCAATGAAATTACATAATTTCCATCAGCATCTTTTGTTTCACTCATTGAAGCATTTATATGACCAGGTTGATAATGAACATCAAGTTTCTGTACTAAATAATCTTTATCACCCTTGATAGCTTTATCTATATTCCACATGCAAACCATAGAATCCAAAAACAATGTAGTGAAACCATTACCTCTACCATCAAAAGCAGTATGCAAAGGTCCTAAGCCTAATTCAGGTTCAGCCAAAATGCAATCTTTAGGGCTTATTTTACCATCAAAAGCATCAGCTATTTTTGCTAAAGACACAATAGAAGCTGTAGGAGATAATTTACCAGAACATATCGCATATTTTCCATCTGGAGTTATATTAACACCATGAGGATTTTTTGGTACAGGAATATATAAAACATACGGATTTTTTCCTCTACCATCAATAATTGGTGCATCAGATTCCTTAAACTTAATTCCCTTACCTTGGCTAACAGCTTCTTCAATTCTTTCTAAATTGAAAACTGTCAAATGATCTCTATCAGCAGACATCATATCTTCTAATAAAACACCTTCTTCAGAATTATAACATGTCCCCATCGAATACTTTCCTTGATAATCTGTAGCACATAAATCCAAATTGCCATCTATCATAACTTGCCATCTAACTTTCATAGTCTTAGCATCAACACAAGTATGCATAGCTACATATTTATCAGTGTTTTCTATATCGCGTCCATCATTAGGTAATGGTATTGCAAACTCACTATTACAATAAACAGCATCTAGTTTATGCCTAGAAGGAAACAATCCATGAGTACCTTGACAATATGGAATCTTTGTTATAGCGTCAGTCTCCATAACATCTAATCTAAATCTAGCTATTCTACCTGTAGACTTATCATTTACAAAACCAAACTTACCATCATATGTACCATTGCTATAAGATAAATGCACATGATGAGTATCTCCAACTGTATATCCTTTCATTAATTGTTTACTATAATTAGTAATGCCCCACCCAGTAGTGCAATCATAATTAAATGTAGGAATTAACTTTAATTCTCTCATAGATGGCACAGCCATAACCCTAACTTCTCCCGACTGTCCAGCAGACCAAAATCCATAATATTTATCCAACTCTCCAGGATGAACAATATGGCTTACTACTTTTTTCTTACCACCAACACCTTTAACAACATTCATAGCTCCAGAAGCAAAATAAACAGCCGCAGCTGCTACACCTACACCTAGAGTTTTCTTAATAAAACTACGTCTATCTTTTGATATGATAAAATTATTTGTATTCATTTACTTTCTCCAATAAAATACTTAATATAAAATATAATGACTATTTTAATATTAGTATATATATAATACACAATTTTAAAACAAACCTTAATACATTTAAAAAAAAAAATGAAAAAAAATAACACAACTATTATAGTAGGAACCAATATACCTGCACTAAAAGATTTATACAAAAAACTAAACAATACAAACATTATATTAATAAATGAAAATATAATTAACTTAGAAAAAGAAATAAAACTTTATAAAAATTTAATAATATATCCAATAAATGACAAATTATTAACAGACTTTCAACAACAAATATTAAGTAACATAATAAAACATAAACTTAAAAACATAACTTCAATAATAATTTACACCACAGAACCAAAGTATGCCAAACCACTAGAAAATATAACAATAAAAGACTTGTCAGACATATTTAATAAAAATATTAATTTTACAATCAATATTATTAAAAATTATGCATTACATGACAATATATCAATAACTTTCATACTACACATAGAAAAACAACACAAAAATATATTCTTAACTGCTAACAAATATATTAACCACATCCTCACAAAAACTATGAATACTATAAATGAAAATAACACCAAAGCAAAAACAATCTGTATATCAACAGAAAATATAAAACTAAAATATAAAAATATAATATATCCATATAAAAAAAAGAAACTAAAAGATCAAGAAAAGATAACAGAAACATATATTTATTTAATGAAAAAAAGTTTAAATAAAAAACTAATAATAATATAATCACACTTTAAAAAAAATACGCATAACAGCACTCTTTGAAGAATAATTATAATTCAATTCTTTTATAGACGGCATTAAAAAACTAGTAAAAGCCTTAACAGACTTATCATTAAAAAAATTCTTAATAATTTTATCCTCAATGGAATTAAAACTAATTAAAACCAGAACACCTGATACTTTCAAAGAAAAAAAAGCAACATGCAAAAAACTACAAAGCAAAAATAAATCGTTATTTACAAAAAACCTAATAGTCTGAAATATTTTATTAAAAGATTTTTTTAAAAATTTATCAGAAAAGCAAATATTAGAAACTATTTTATAAAAATCACTAACAGTTTTAATTCTAATTTTATTTCTAAAGTTAATAATAGCACGGGCTATATCACAAGATAAATTATCATTATCAAGAAAACAAAAAGTACATAATAATTCATCAAAACTAGCAAAATTAAGCCAATCAACGGCTCGAATATTCTGATCCAAATCTAAACGCATATCTAAAAAACCATCTTCAGAAAAACCAAACCCTCTATTATTATCTAGCAAATGATCTGTTGAAATACCAAGATCAACTAAAATGCCATCAATACTACCAAAAACACCTATACTATGTGCAACATCAGATATCTTCTCAAATGAGCATTTATAAAAATTCATATTAGTATTAATTTCAAGCCTATTCTTTATATCAAAAATAAATAAAGAATCTTTATCAAAAACATTAAGCGTTCCACATGTGCTCAAATATTTATAAATTTCAAAAGAATGGCCTCCAAATCCAAAAGTACAATCAAAATATATACCATTAGGACGAATATCCAAATATTTTAACACTTCTAATAACATAACTGGTTTATGCATATATAAAAAACATAAAATTTAAAAAAAAATACAATAATCCAACGTAATTTAAAAAAGTTTTAGCAAAAGTTGCTATAATTAAAAAAATAAAAAAATAAAATAAAAAATAAAAAAAAATAAAATAAAAATATATCACCAAAATTAAACATAACACAACATACACACTAAAAACCATTTCTAATACTAAAATGTTACCAAAACCAAGTCTAAATAAAAAAATACAAAACATGTCTACAAATAAAAATAAAATAAACACCTGATTTATAAAAATAATATCAAAATATAATAAAATATATAATATTATAAAATATAATAAATACATAATTTTTTTAAAGTTATAAAAAATCAAACATTAAGCAATTCTGTTTCTTTCTTTGTTAATAAAATATCAACTTTATTAATATAAACATCTATAATTTTTTGCAAATCAAAAAAAAACTTCTTCTCATCGTCTTCAGAAATCTTATTAGATTTTAAGTATAATTTAATATCCTGACTAATATGTTTCCTAATATTTCTGATAGATATTTTTATATCATCTCTAATTTTTTTAGCTTTTTTAACAAAGTCCAGCCTGCGCTCCATAGTTACAATTGGAAAAACAATTTTAATACTATCCGCAACAACAAATGGATTTAAATCCATTTTAAGCTTTATAATTTCATTACATATGTTAGTAATACAATGCTTATCAAATGGTTTTACAAAAACAATATTACCACTTTCAATACTAATAACAGAAATATGTTCTAAAAAAAACTTATCATTATTAATAAAAACAGGTAATGTCTTAATTAAACCAACATTAACCTTATTTAAAGTAAGTTTAGAAAATTCTAATTTTAGAATATCTAAACTTTTTTTAAGCTTATCTTCAGCATTAACCAAAAATTTATTCAACATAAAAACCTAATTTTCGCCAAGTTCAAACCTAACAAAACTATTCACACAAACAACATTGTTTAAAAAATATCTAACATTTTTTTTAGCATCTTTAATAAAAACTTGTTCTAACAAAACATTATCTTTAAAAAATTTATTGACTTGTCCATCAATCATTTTATTCAACAACAATGCATCTTTATCTGGATATTGATTTTTAAACTTAGTGGAATAAATACTTTTTTCACTTAATAATATATCATTAGGAACATCACCAATATCTATGTACTTAGGATTCATAGCTGCTATTTGCATTAAAATGTCCAGTGCTACAGCACCATCATTAACACTAATATTTAAAATAACACCAATTCTATCAAGATGAACATAAGAAAACAAAAATCCATAAGATGCAGACTGTCTATAAACTCTTTTAATAAAAATATTTTCTTTAAATTTAGAAATTAAACTAACCCTTAAATCATTTAATTCCTGACTCACTACAATCTCATTTTCATAAAGAATAAAATTTTGATCAAAAAACTTACTAGACAAAAAATAACTCCCAACATTATCACAATATCCAATAAATTCAAACGATCTAGAAATAAAATCAGTTTCACACCTAACTTCTAAAATAACACAACTTTTTTTATCATCTTTTACAAAAACATGAACTACCCCTTCATTAGCAGTTCTACTGGATTTGCCGGTAGCTACTAACGTGCCTTTCTGCCTCAAGTAAATAACAGCATTGTCAATATTATTATTACTAGCCAATAAAGCGCTTTTACATTCAACTATGCCAATGCCAGTAATATCTCTTAATTTTTTAACATTATCAAAAATATTAGTCATTAAACATCCAAATTTTAAAAATTATAAATGTTTATTTTTAGAAACTTTAGATATAAAACTACAAAAAGTTTCAAGATAATATTTTATAGAATCAGCAGAATCATCGTTACCAGGAATTAAATAATCAACATTATCAGGATTGCTATTTGTATCAACAATTCCAATAACTGGAATGGATAATCTATTAGCTTCCAATAAAGCTATAATTTCATAATTAACATCTATAATAAATAACGCATCAGGCAATTTAGTCATATTACGTATACCATCTAAATTCAATTTTAGTTTATTTAATTTCCTATTTAAAATTAAAAGTTCTTTCTTAGTAAATTTTTTATCACCACTATCTGATAATGTTAATTCAAGTTCTTTTAATTTATCAATTGAGTTTTTAATAGTTTTGTAATTTGTCAATAATCCACCCAACCAACGAAAATTAACATACGGCATATTAACACTTTCGGCATACTCTTTAACTAACTTTCTAGCCTGCTTTTTAGTACCAACAAACAATATAACACCATCATTTTTAATTACATTTGAAACAAAATCTAAAGACCTATTCAACAACTGTAAAGTCAAATCTAAATTTATAATACTAATTTTATTATTTACACTATGTATATATTTAAACATTTTAGGAGATACAAAACGCTTTAAATGTCCAAAATGAACTTTTGCGTTAAATAAATCAGATATAGAAACTGAACCAGTATTCATAATAACTCCTTTAAAAACAGTAATTGAAAAAAAATAAAATATATTATTATAATACCAAAAAAAATAATAAAGTGAAACTAAAATGGAAAATTATATTAAAAAAAAAACGAAATTAAAAAAATAACAATAGTATGTTGCTTGGCAGCACAAACTCTAGAAATGATAACAAAACATGTAAAAGAAAACACAACAACAAATAATTTAAACTACATATGCCATAATTATATAACAAAAGTATTAAAAGCATACCCAGCAACACTAAACTATAAAGAATATCCAAAATCAATATGCACATCTATAAATACAGACGTGTGTCATGGAATACCAAACAATAGAAAATTAAAAAATGGAGACATTCTAAACATAGATCTTATTTTACTAAAAGACGGCTATCACGGCGATACAAGCAAAATGTTTAAAATTGGAAATATAGACAAAAAAACTAATAAACTAATAAACATAGCACAAGAATGTTTATATAAAGCAATAAAAAATATACATCCAGAAAAACCAATAAATATAATAGGTAACATAATAGATACATATGCTCAAAAAAACAAATGTTCAGTAATAAAAGAATATTGTGGACATGGAATTGGAACCAAAATACACGAAAAACCATATATCTTACATTATAAATGCAAAAAAAAAGAAATCAAAATGCAACCTGGCATGATTTTTACAATAGAACCTATAATAAGTTTAGGCAACGGACAAACAAAAATATCAAAAGATGGATGGACGGTAATACCTACAGATAAATCACTATCAGCACAATGGGAGCACACCGTGTTAGTAACAAGAAATGGTTGCAAAGTATTAACAAAAAGAATTGAAGAAAATATTTAAAAGGCTAAAAAATGGAAAAAAATCCAATCACAACAAATGGATTCGAAAATCTCAAAAAACAATTAACTTTTCTAAAAAATGTAGAAAGAATTAAAATAACAAACGATATAAAAATCGCGAGAGAACACGGAGATCTAAAAGAAAATGCAGAATATCATGCAGCTAGAGAACAACAATATTTAATAGAAAAAAAAATAACAGAATTAGAGAAGAAAATAGTTCATGCACAAATAATAGATCCAACAAATCAAAAAACAACAGATAAAATAATATTTGGATCAATCATAACAATCATTAACTTAGAAACGCAAAAAGAACACACTTACGAAATAGTTGGTGAAGATGAAATTGATATTAAAAACAATAAAATATCAATAAAATCACCATTAGCACGAGCAGCAATACAAAAATCAATTGGAGATATAATAAAAGTAACAACACCAATTAAAACAATAATATACAAAATAACAAATATAAAATAAAAATTTTATTAAACAAAAGCAATATACTAAAATTAAATAAAAAGCAAACAAGTTGATGGAGAGTATTTTGAATAAAACAGTTAAAAATATAATACTTTGGGCAGTGATTGGTATCATACTTATATTTGTATTTAGTAGTTTTGGTCAAAACTACACTAATCAAAAAAAAATAACATATTCACAATTTATAGAAAAAATCCAAAATGGTGAAATTAAACAACTGACAATTGATAAACAAGTAATAGAGTGCTTAAGTAAAAACGATGAATATTTCTCAACATATGCACCAACAGCATTAGATCAATATACAATAGATGAAGAATGGATAAACAAGTATAATATAAACATAAAAAGTAAACAACCCGAACAACAAAGTGTAATATTACATACACTCATCAGCTGGTTGCCTATAATAATATTTATAGCTATATGGGTTTTTTTCATGAGACAATTACAAGGTGGTGGAAAAGGAGCTATGTCTTTTGGAAAAAGCAAGGCAAAATTAATAAGCGAAGATAAAGTAAAAATAACCTTCAAGGATGTAGCTGGCGTAGATGAAGCTAAAGAAGAAACCGCTGAGTTAATAGAATTTTTAAAAAATCCAGCAAAATTCTACAATCTTGGTGGAAAAATACCAAAGGGAATACTATTAATTGGTCCTCCAGGCACAGGAAAAACATTATTAGCTAAAGCTATTGCTGGAGAAGCAAAAGTGCCATTCTTCACAATATCTGGATCAGATTTTGTGGAAATGTTTGTCGGGGTTGGTGCATCAAGAGTTAGAGATATGTTTGAGCAAGCAAAAAAACACTCACCTTGTATAATATTTATAGATGAAATAGATGCAGTAGGAAGACACAGAGGCGCAGGTTTAGGCGGTGGGCACGATGAGCGTGAACAAACGTTAAACCAATTATTGGTTGAAATGGACGGTTTTTCAGAAAATGCAGGAATAATCATAATAGCAGCAACAAACAGACCAGACGTACTAGATCCAGCACTATTAAGACCAGGCAGATTTGATCGACAAATATCTGTAAATCTCCCTGACTTAAAAGGTAGAATAGATATACTAAAAGTACATATTAGAAAAGTGCCAATAGATAAAGATGTCAATATAGAGTTAATTGCACGTGGAACTCCAGGTTTTTCAGGTGCTGATTTAGCTAATTTAATAAATGAAGCCACTTTATACACAGCCAAAATAAATAGAACATTAGTTCATATGGAAGCTTTAGAAAAAGCAAAAGATAAAATACTTATGGGCCTTGAAAAAAAATCGCTAATAATGACAGATGAAGAAAAAAAGCTAATAGCATATCATGAAGCTGGTCATACAATAGTTGGTCTACTTAGCCCAGAACATGACCCAGTATATAAAGTAACAATAATTCCAAGAACAATGGCATTAGGTGTAACAATTTTTCTACCAAAAAATGATAAATATTTGCACAACAAAACTCAATTAGAAAGCCAACTAACAAGCCTGTTTGGTGGTAGAGCAGCAGAAGAATTGATATATGGAAAAGATAAAATAACAACTGGAGCAGCTAACGATATAAAACAAGCCACTGATATATCAAGAAAAATGGTAGTAAAGTGGGGATTGTCAGAAAAAGTTGGTCCAATAAACTTATTTGAAAACGATGAAGAAGTTTTTTTAGGACATCAAATAACACGCCACAAAAATATATCTGAAGATACAGTTAAAATCGTAGACAAAGAAATAAAAAATATAATAACATTATCATATAATAGAGCAAAAAAAATTCTAACAGAAAATATAGATAAATTGCATATTATGGCTGATGCATTAATAAAATATGAAACAATAAACGTTAATCAAATATTGGATATAATGAGTGGAAAAGAAGTAAATACTGAAGAAAAAATTTAATAAAATGGCAACAAAATGACACTAAATATCCTTTTAATATTATACATTATAGTTTTATGTTTATTAATTCTATTCATAATACTAAATAAAAGCAAAGGTGCAGAAATAGGCGCATCATTCACTAATACAAACACAGAAATCCTAAACATAAAAGAATCAAATTCTATAATAAGAAAAATAATAATAACACTAGCCATACTAGCATTATTATTAATAATATCAATCAGTTTAGTAAAAAAAATTGAAATTAATAAACACGACACAGCAATAGTATCAATACTAAAAAAATAACAATAAAAGCCGATGTGGTGAAATTGGTATACACGCTGTCTTGAGGTGGCAGTGGCTAAAAGCCATGCCGGTTCAAATCCGGCCATCGGTAAAAAAAAATGAATACAAATTCTATTAAAAAGGCTTTTCTAGATTTTTTCAAAAAAAATGGATACATAGAAAAGCAACCATCAAACTTAGTCCTAGAAAATGATAAATCATTACTATTCACAAATTCAGGAATGGTACAATTTAAAAATATATTTTTAGGACTAGAAAATGCTCAAAATGCTAAAGTAACAACAATTCAACCATGTATACGGCTTGGCGGAAAACATAATGATTTAGACAATATAGGAAAAACCCCACACCATAATACATCATTTGATATGCTTGGTAATTTTGGGTTTGGTGAAGTTGGCAAAGATGAAGCTATTAACTTAGCAATAAATTTTTTAACAGAAAATTTGCAAATTGAAAAAAAACATATATATGTAACAATAAATAAAGATGATATAGAGACACTTAAGATCTGGTCAAACTATATAAATAAAGAAAAAATAATACATGGATCACATGAAACAAATTTTTGGCAAATGGCGGAAAATGGACCATGTGGGTATTGTAGCGAAATATTTTACAATATAAATCACAACGAAGACAAAAAAAATCTATTAGAAATGTGGAACTTAGTATTTATAAACTTTAACAAACAACATAATAAACTAACAAAACTTAAAAAAACATATATAGACACAGGCATGGGACTTGAAAGAATAGCTTCAATAAAACAAAATGTTTTTGATAACTTCAAAACTGACATATACAAACCATTAATACAGTCAACAATAACTTCATTACAAACTAAGGAAGATGAAAATAATACAAATATAAGAATAATAACTGATCACATTAAAACATGCATAATGTTAATAAATGAAAATGTTATGCCATCAAATGATGGCAGAGGTTATATTCTAAAAAAACTAATAAGACGATCAATCATTAAAAAGCAAGAATTAAAAACGCAAACAAAACTATATAATTTAATAGATGATTTTATCAAATACATGCCAAATTATTCAATAGAATCTGCATCAATAATTAAAAAAATTATAAAAAATGAAGAACTAAAATTCGAAAATACTATTAAAAACGGTCAATTATTTATAAAAAAACTTATTCAAAATAAAAAACAATTATCAGGAAAAACTTTATTTACATTATATGACACATACGGCACACCAATAGACACAATAGAAATGTTCTTAAAGGAAAATAACTTAAAAACATCCATATCAGATTTCAAAAAAGAAATGGAAAATCAAATAAAGCAAAACAAAATTAAATCAAAAAAAACATACACAGAAGAAACATATACAAAAAACATACCTTGCACAATCTTTGAAGGCTATGAAAAATATCAAACAAACACAATAATATTAAAAATAATTAAAAATAATATAGAGTCAGATATATTATTAACGAATGACACTGGTATAATAATAACAAAAAACACATCCTTTTATGCAGAAAAAGGTGGGCAAACAGGGGATTCTGGTACAATAGAAAATTACGAAAACATATTTGATGTTAAAACTACAAAAGAATTTAATAATATACATTTGCACTATGGAAAAATGAAATCAGGTGTACTAAAAAAAAATGACACAGTACAAACAAAAATAAATCTAAACAAAAGAAAACTAATAGCCAACAACCATTCGGCCACACACTTATTACATGCAGCATTAAAAAACATTCTTGGCAAGCATATAGCACAGGCTGGATCACTTATTAATGATGCCTATCTAAGATTCGACTTTATACATTTTAATCACTTATCAAAAAATGAAAAAAATGATATAGAAATATTAGTAAATAAAAACATTAAAGATAATTTAAACGTAATAATAACTTTTGACACAACAAATATAGAAAAAAATAGAATAATAAAAATTGGTGACAATACATCTATAGAACCATGTGCTGGAACACATGTACAGAATACTTCAGAACTAGGTCTTTTTAAAATAATAAAAGAATATGGAATAGGCAATAACATAAGAAGAATAGAAGCTATAACAAACTATAAAATAATAGAAACTTTAGAAGAAACAGACTCATTAATAAATGAATTAACACATATACTAAAAACAGAAAAAACAGCGCTAGCAAAAAAAATAAAAATCTTAATAGAAAAAAATAATAAATTAGCACTAGAAAACCACAAACTAATGAATGAAAAAATAAAAAACACGATACATAATACGCCGCCAATAAAAATAACAACTAATATAAATCTAGTAATAATAAATGAAAAACTAGATGATTTTCCAATACAAAAAATAATAAATTATTTTAAAAACACAATAATTATAAATCTATTAAGCAATAACGACAAAACTTTAATAAAAATAATTATAACCAATGATATAACACATATATCAGCAATATATATAATAAATAATTTAATCAAAAATATACAATGCTTGGGTGGAGGAAATGACAAAATAGCAAATGGAATAATATATAAAAAAATTGAAAACACTGACATAATAAAATATCTACACCTACTTTTAAACACATAACACTAAAAAACACAAAGCGAGGACTGAATGTTAATTCTAACAAGAAAAATAGGAGAATCGTTAATGATATATGATAATATAACTGTAACAGTATTAGGTGTAAAGGGAACACAAGTGCGAATTGGAGTAGACGCACCAAGAACAGTAATCGTACATAGAGAAGAAATATTCAAAAAATTAAAAATAGATCAGGAAAAAAATTTGATATTACACAGACACTAAACAATCACGTAAACTGGAAATACTAAATATTTCCAGACAAAAGATTTTAAAAGTTGTAAATTACAGATACTTTCTTTATCTCTTTGAATTTATTTAATTCATTTAACACATCATCATGTAATGAAATATTTATTTCATCATTTAAAAAAACAAAGCTAAGAGAACCATGAGAAAAATACACCAACCTAATTTTAGTCTCACCACTGACAGTTTTATTAAATAAAATTAAAAAAAATTGTTTAAAAAAATCATCTGATATATAACACTCAGCTAAGTAAATATCTAAATACTTTGCAAAAATACACCTAAAAAAATAAAAATCTTCAAGCAATAATTCATAAAAATAGTTATTTAAAACATACAAACACGTAACAACCAACTTACCATTCTTAAATAAATCTCTTTTATTTTTATATCTAAAAACAGAAATTAAAATTGATCTTTCCTCATATAATCCAGAAATTTTTAATAAATAAAAACTACTAGAAACAGGTTTAAAACTGCTAATAACACCACAAAAAAACTCATTAAAATACTTACCAATTTTATATGACATTTTTGAAATAAACAAAATGTCATTTACATAATAATTAATTGGATTATAAAATAAATATTTACCCAATAAATATCTATTATTAGCAAACTCAATGTTTTTATATTCAATCATATAATAAAAATTCTTAATAGAATATTTAAAAAACTTATCTACAATTGATTCAAAAGAAAAAGAGTTTTTAAAACTAAAATCAATATACAGATCAAAAACTTTATTGCTAATTAAAACCAATTTAAATTTAGACGAACTAAAATTATCAAATGCCCCAGAATACACTATTGACTGCAAAACCTTCTTAGTCAATAAATTCATATCCATTCTATATAAAAAATCAAAAAAACTATTATAAAAACCAAATATAGCTCTTGAAAAAATAATTTCTGAAATTAAAGCCTTTCCAAGACCCTTAATAGCTCCAAAACCTAAAAGTAATGTCTTATAATCTACTATAGTAAAACAATATGAACTTCTATTTATATCAGGATATACTACACGTATGCCAAAATATTCACACTCATCAATATAAAAATCAATATCACTATTATCCATATCGGCAGAAAATAAAACAGACAGAAAAATAATAGTATAATTAGCCTTAAACCAACTTGAATTATAAGCTAACAAAGCATATCCCACCGAATGAGCTTTATTAAAACCATACCCTGCAAATTTTTCTATTAAATAAAAAACTTTTTCAGCAATATCCTTGTCAAAACCCTTAAAAGATGCGCCATAAACAAAATTTTCCAAATGCCACGCCATCTCATTAAGTTTCTTCTTACTCATAGCTATTCTTAAATAATCAGCATCAGCCAAACTATAATTAGCAAAAACTTGAGCTATTAACATAACCTGTTCTTGATAAACAATCATGCCATAAGTTTCCATCAAAATATCAGAAACTACATCATTAATATAATCTATTTTTTCAAAACCATGCTTTCTTTTAGTAAAAGAAAGTAAAAGCCCAGATTGAAGAGGTCCTGGCCTATATAAAGCTATCAAAGAAACAATATCTGAAAAAACATCAGGTTGAACTTTCTGTAAAATGCTTCGCATACCGCTAGACTCAAATTGAAAAATTCCCAATGTATCTCCGCGTGATAATAAAATATACGTCCTAAAATCATCAAATTGAAAATTTTCAAAATCAAATAGAAAATTACAAGCAAAACTAAAATACGAACAAATTGTATCAATAACATCAGCTGTTATAGTTAAAGTTTTTAGTCCCAAAAAATCAAATTTAGTAAACCCAAATAACTCAGCATCATCTTTATCAAACTGAGTGATAAAATTAAATTCAGAAAATTCATACTGCAAGGGCAAATAACTTAATAATTCAACAGATGAAATAATTACTCCACCAGCATGTTTGCCTATGCCTTTTAGTATACCCTCCAATCTCAAACTAAGATTTAATACAGTTTGAACATCATTGCTGTTATCATACTCTTTTCTCAATCTTGAATTATTGACAAGCTCAGATTTTAAAGATACACCAGAATTGCTAGATATAAGTTTAATAATTTTATCAATAAAATTATATGAATATCCCAAAACTCTGCCTATATCTCTAACAACGGATTTAATAGTCATACAACCAAAAGTAACAATTTGTGCAACATTCTTAACACCATAAAAATTAAAAATATAATCTATAATTAAATCTCTACCTTCTATGCAAAAATCAACATCAAAATCTGGACTAGATATACGATCTTTATTTAAAAATCTCTCAAATAATAAATCATTTTTTATTGGATCTGAAATAGTAATTAACAACAAATATGCAATCAAAGAACCAGCTCCAGAACCCCTCCCTGGACCAATAAAAATATCATTTTTTTTTGCCCAACTAATGAAATCATAAGTAACTAAAAAATAATTTACAAAACCAATACTAATTATAACACTTAATTCAACCTTTAACCTGTTTACATAAACATCAAAATCATTTTTTTTTAAAAAAAAGTTATCCAATAATAACTTATTAAATGAATACCTAAATAAAAACAAATCACCAGACATACCTTGATACGAATTAATTTTGGGGGAATAATCAACTCCAAATTTAAAAAAAAGATTACATCTTTTAGCTAATTCTGCAGTGTTATAAATTACTTCAGGCATATCTAAAAAAAGCATTTGCATCTCATCATATGATTTAAAATACTTATTATCTAGAAATTTATTATCCAGGCCAGACAATTTATCAGAATACAAATCAAACATAGCCATTTTTAACTGATAAGAAAACAAATCACTCTTTCTAAGAAAAGCCACTTCATTAGTAACGACTAATGAAATTTTACAACTATGTGAAAATTCAATAACCCGAGTTATATAAATAACTTCACCTGGAACACCAAGTCTAGATATAGACAAATAATATCTATCCTTAAAAACAAAATTCCAAAAGCTAAATATATCATGAGCTTTATCAAAATTATTATTAAGTAGAGCCTGCCCTATATCACTTTCCAAAGATACACCTACAGCAATCAAACCATCAGACAAATCCAACAACCACTTATATCTAACTAATGGAATACCATCAAGACTATTTAAATGAGCTTTAGTTAAAAGTAAAAGTAAATTTCTATACCCAATATAATTTTTGCAAAGTAAAAGTGTTTTACTATAAATAAAATTATCACACTCTAAAAACACTTCACAACCCAATATTGGCTTAATACCAAAATCAAAACATTTATTATAAAATTTAACAGCAGAAAATAAATTAAAACGTTCAGTTATGGCAGCAGCAATAAAATCATTTTCATAACAAAATTTTACATAGTCACTAATATTTAAAAAACCACAATCCAAAGAATATTCACTGTGAGCATGCAAATGGACAAACTCATAAGACATATTTATTAAAATCCTTTAAATAACTTTTAGTAGACATCTCAGTTAACCTACTAATGGTGCGTTTAAAATCAAACTTTAAGAGGTCTCCTCTATACAAATTAGATATCTCACAATCAAACGAAATAACTAAATGAACCTTTCTGTCATAAAATTCATCAATTAACGAAATAAATCGTCTAACATCATCATCACTATTAGCACCGAAACTCTTTACTCCACTCAAAAACACAACTTTAAACAAGTTAGCTATTTCAATATAATCTAATTGACTTCTCCCAAAACCACAAATAAAATTAAATCCAAACCACGCAACATTGTCAGAAACATAATAAGCTAAAATTTTTCTACCAGAAATATTTAAAGAAACATTTCTATTTAAAATGGCTCCAGAAGCCTTTAAAAACAATGTTTTCATATTTTTAAACGTACTGAATGACAAAGAGTAAAAAAACACAGTCTCATTTTCCAAACACATGTACCTATAATCAATACTACTATTAACATTTACAATCTTTAAAAATTTTTCAAATAAATGAATAGTATGTAAAAATTTTTGCCTTTGCAATCCACCTTCATACAATTTAGCCGGCACAACATTTGAAGTAATAACAAAAAATACACTAAAATCAAACAAGTAATTAAAGAGTCTTGCTAAATTCATAGCATCGCCTATATCTTTAACAAAAAATTCATCCAAACATATCACTAAATACTCTCTATGCAACCACTTAGCTATAAATTTTAGAGGGTCTTTTTCACCAGAATAAATCTTCATTTGATCATGAATAAGTTTCATAAAATGGTGAAAATGTAAGCGCACTTTTCTTTCAAAAGGCAAGCAAGAAAAAAACAAATCAACTAAATATGTTTTTCCTCTACCAACATCACCCCAAATATAAAGTCCAAGGTTATCATTTTTTTCAAAAAAATTCCAAATATCTGAAAAAAATAAACTATCGCGTTGGTCATTCCTCATTTTTATCTTAGTTAATAAATTATCTAACTCAAGTACAACAATTTCTTGAGCCTTATCATAAAAAAAATTTTTTTTCAATAAATTAACTTTATACAAATCAATCAAGTCAGACATAAAATTCTTTTAATTCTTGTCAAAGATTTTTTTTAAAAAATAAAGCTTATCTAATGCTTCTCTCGGCGATAAGCAATCAGGATCTATTTTTTCAACAAAAGGAAAAATTTCTCCTAACTTTGAACAACGCAAACATTCCAGCCCATCACGGCCTAAAAAAAAATTCTTCTGAAAATCGTTAAACTTTAAAAAAGCATGTTCAATCAAATTACTAGGTAATCCAGCCATTTTAGCCACTTCTATTCCAAAACTATTGCATGAATATCCATTAACAAACCTATAATGAAAAACAAGCCCATGAGCCTCAATAGAAACAACAAAATATATTTTACTAATCACTGGATATAAATTACAAATCACATGTAAATCATAAAAATGAGTAGAGAAAAGAAAAAAAGATTTATTAACTTCTAATAATTCTTTCATTATAGAAAACGCCAATGCCTTTCCATCAAAATATCCAGTACCCCTACCAAGTTCATCTATCAAAATAAAACTATCAGCAGTAGCTCTAATTAAAATGTCAGATATTTCTTTCATTTCTAACATAAACGTAGAACATGAATTAGCCAAATCATCACCAGCACCAATCCTAGTAAAAATCTTATCAATTTTACCTATAACAGCACAATCAGCTGGAACATGCGAACCAATATGAGATAACAAAATTATAATAGCTGCTTGCCTCATATAAGTAGATTTTCCTCCCATATTAGATCCAGTAATAATCAAAGCTTTAGTTTTATTATTTAAAAATAAATCATTAGGAATAAAAACATTATTATTTTTAAACTCTACAACTGGATGTCTGCCATTTTTTATATCTAAAACGCTATCATCAGTTAAAACAGGTTCACACCACTTATACATACTAGCCTGACTAGCAAAAGAATTTATTACATCTAATATAGCAAGATATTTAGCAGTAATCTGCATCTTTAACACATTTTTTTTTATCTTATACAAAATTACCCTATATATTTTTTTTTCCCTTTCTAAAACTTTAGTTTTAGCATCACTAATATCTCTATCCAAATTCCTTAACTTATCATTAGTATATCTACAAACTTTTAAAGTAGCGGAAATTTTTTTATAATCGCTAGTAACCTTAGATAACTCAGACTTAGGCACTTCTATAAAATACCCCAACTTTGAAAAAAAATTAATAGACAAACTTGGAATATTAAGTCTAATAATTTCGCTCTTTTGATAACTTTTCAAATACTCGCTCATATCCATAGCTAATGCTCTATAATTATCTAACTTAGGATCAAAACCACATCTAACAAAATTACCATCATGCAGACTACCAGGAGGATTATCTACTATTGTTTTATCAATCAACTCAGCAATTTTATCAAATAAATTCATATTATGAAAAATATCCTCCAATACCCCTTTCAAAGTTAATTTTTCTAATTCCGCTTTCAAAACTGGCAAAACTTCTAAAGAAGTTTGTAACCGTTTTAAATCTATAGGTTTGACAATAGAAAAAACAACTTTACTTAAAATACGTTCTAAATCAGCTACTTTACATAATAATGATTTTATTTTAAAAAAATTTTGATCAGTTTTCAAAACAGAAACGCTAACTAATCTATCAATTAACACACTCCTAGACACAATAGGAGAAAATAACCACCTGCGTAGTAACCGTTTTCCCATAGCTGTAACAGTGCTATCTATAACATATAGAAGCGAATCTTTATCATTACCAGTTAAACTTCTAAAAAGTTCCAAATTTTTCCTAGAATTATGATCTAAATACAAAAAACTATCTACACTATTAACTTCCAAAGATCCTATGTTCTCTAAATTATTTTTTTGAGTACACAAAACAAAATCCAATAAGCATCCTGCAGAAATAATAGAGCTTTTAAAAAAATCTAAATCAATACATGAAAGTGGCTCTACGCCAAAAAATTTGATTAAAATAGAATATGAGAAATCATAATTAAATTTACACGACTCAAGTCTGTTTATAAACAAATTTTTAGGTAAAAATTGCAAAAAATTAACCTGTTCTGATACAAGAACTTCAACTGGACCTATTTTATCTATTTCATTATATAAATCAAAATTATTATCTGCCCTGGACAAAAAAAAATATCCAGTACTAACATCTAGTGCAGCTATGCCATAAATTCCATCTAACACAGATATACACACAATAAAATTATTAATGCTTTCGCATAAATAATTCTCATTAAAAAATGTCCCAGGAGTTAAAATTCTAACAACCTCACGTTCCATCAAACCATTTTTTTTGAAATTTCCAACTTGTTCACAAATAGCAACTTTTTTATTAAGTTTCATCAATTTAGCAAAATATCCATAAGCAGCCTTAACTGGAAACCCAGCCATAGGTATTGGATTACCATTATATTTACCTCTGCTAGTTAAAGTCAAAAGCAAAAGCTTAGAAACTTCAATCGAATCTTCAAAAAAAAGCTCATAAAAATCGCCAATTCTAAAAAGAAGAATTTTATCAGTATGCTGCGATTTTATTTTCAAATATTGTTGCATTATAGGAGTATATTCATTCATAAAAAAACAATAATATAGTTATTAAAAATAAATCTAAAAAAAATGAGAAATATTATATTAAAAAATATTCTATACTTAACATTACTAATTATAACATGTAACACATGTTATGCAAATGATATTACAAACAATAATTTGTTAAATAAAAATACATTTATTAATATAACAACTCCAATAATATTTTGTGTATGTTATATCTTAATAATGTTTGAAGAAAAAATAAAAATAAAAAAATCAACAATAAGCATAATATTTGCAAGTATAATGTGGATAATGATAGCGTGCATATTTAACGAACACACGGATAATAAAATAGTAAATAACAAAATACAAGAAATCCTTACTAAATACTGTGAATTATTTTTATTTCTATTTACAGTAATTATATATGTAAACTTAATAACTCAATTAGGCATTATAGAAATATTTAAAAATAAATTTTTACCAGAAAAAATATCATACAAAAAACTATATTGGTTCTCAGGATTTCTGGCATTTTTTATCTCTCCAATCGCTGATAACCTAACAACAGCACTATTAGTATGTTCAATAACAACTTCAATAGTAAAAGATAATAAAAACTTCATAAATATATCAAGTATAAATATAATAATAGCATCAAACGCAGGAGGGGTTTTTAGTCCATTTGGAGATATAACAACACTAATGATATGGCAAAATAACTTAGTACATATAAAATCATTCATAAATTTATTCATTCCAGCATTTGTTAATTTCATAATACCATCATTGATACTAAGTTATAAAATAAATAATGAAAAAATAGACATATACAAAACAGAAAAAAAATTTAAAAGTACAGAGCTGACGATAATATTGCTTTTTTTAACAACAATAACATCTACAATAATAATACAAATATTTTTAAAAATAACTCCAATAATAGGTATGATATTTGGATTTTCATTACTTAATATATTCGAATACATAAACAATAAAAAAAATACAACAAAATTCTTTGTATACAAAGAAACTAAAAACCTAGACTGGGATACATTACTATTTTTTTATGGAATAATGCTATGCATAGGCGCGATATCAATAATAGGAATACTGGAAAACTTATCAAATTTTATTTATAACGATTTAATTAAACACGTGGAATACAAATATATAATAGCAAATACAATAATAGGCCTAATTTCGGCTGTAATAGACAATATACCAATAACAATGGCACTAATAGAAATGCATACAAATATGACAGAAAACAACTGGCTACTTGTCACACTAACAACAGGTACTGGTGGCAGTTTAACATCAATAGGCTCATCAGCTGGCATAGCGCTGATGGGTTATACAAATGGTAAATATACATTTATTTCACATTTAAAATGGAGTTGGGCTATATTAATTGGATATCTAGCAAGTATACTTGTACATATAACAATAAATAACAATATTTAAAAAAACCTAACCAAAAGACAAAGAAAACACGCTAATACTCTCATCGTCGTCAAAATTAAATGGACATGCTATAGATAATTCCAATGGCAATCCAAATGGCGTATTCCATATTAAAGAAACTCCAAAAGAAAACTTAATAGCTCGAATAGCACTACCTAAATCATTATTTTGATCATTATCAGAATAATAAAGAGTATCATAAACATTGCCAATATCAAAAAACACAGAACCTTTTATATCTTTCAATCCATATGATATAGGAAAAAACAAAGAAACCTTAGTGCAAACTAAAAGATTTCCTCCAACACTGTCTTCTTGAGAATCTTTTGGCCCTAAAGATCTTTCTTTAAAACCTCGTATATTGTTTGGACTTCTTATATGAAAATTTTTAAAAAATGGATATGTATCCTCATGTCCATACAAACCGCCATAATATATACTAGAAAAAATATTAAATATATACTCATCAAAAAAATTATTATAATAATTCAAATCGTAATTTACAGTATAATACATAAACTTAGATCCTGGAATATTAATCCTAAAAATCAAATTATAATAAACTCCAGAACTAGGATAATAAAACCTATCTAATGAATTATAACTCCAAACAAGATTAAAATAATATTCTTTAAAATCACATCCAAATCTCTCTGCAAAAGACCTCATTTCTTCAGATAAAAACTCATCATACATGGATATGATAGTCATATCACCACCAAAACCAAAATTTAACCGTCTAAATTTATCTAATTCAAAAGAATAATATAAATATGCACCAAATGTTTCAGACATGAATGTAAGATCATCTGCATCTCTATCAAGTAAATCTGATTTATAATAAAGCCTATAACCAACACCAAAATTCTCTCCTAAAAAATGAGGAGTATTAAAAGTAAAAGCAATATCAGATTCAAGACCATTATTTATTAAATCTAAAGAAATGTCACTTCCAAGACCTAAAAAATTTGCAAAATCAGCTGTCAAATTAATATTAAAACCATCATCATTTCCATATGTAAAACCAGCTGTAAATTTGCTAAAATTTTGTTCATTTACTAAAAAAACTATGTCAACTTCATGCGAATCATCAGAACTCTTGATATATTCAACGTTAACAGAGTCGGACAGACCATTTCTAACGATCTCTTCTCTAGAAGAATCTATATCATCAACAGACAAACTAGATCCTTCTAAAACAGAAACCATCTGTCTTAAAACATTATCACACGTCACAAAATTGCCCAAAAAATTAATATGTCGGATTCGCGGCCTATTAAACTTTGAAAAAATAAAATCAATTTTCAACATAGCTTCGCCGGCATAAAAGGCCATAAAATATATATCAACATCTAAAATACCACATTCTAAAAGAAAATCTTTTAACATGCTTTTAACTTCTAATAGCTTATTTCTATAAAAAAATTCACCAGTTTTAACCACAGAAAATAAAATATCATTAAATTCATCATACATTTTATCAGTCTTAAAAATCGATTTATCACCAAGTAGATTAATAGCCAAAATAGAATATCTTTCACCCTCAGATACATTAATCAAAATATCAACATATTTACGATCATTAGACAAAAAAACTCTTGTAAAATCAACTTGAAAATCAGAATACCCGCGATCCAAATAATATGCTCTTAAAACATCTATATTACTATCAAGTTCCATGGGTACAAAAATACTATTACGTAAAAACAAAGACATCCAACTTTTTTTACCATAAGATAACATAGAAACTAACTTACGCTTATTAAAAGATTTAGAACCCAAAATATCAACATTTTTTATTCTTTGTGGATAATTTTTTGTAACATTTATATATACATCAACATAATTAGTATTAATACTCTTTTCAACTTTAACATCAATAATATAATCACCAAAACCACTAGAAACAAAAAATTCCCTAAGATCTGTTTTAAACTTAACTATTTTGTTAGTATCATAAAAACCACCGCTACATAAATCAACTTTATCCAGGATAGATAAAATGCGATCTTTATCTTTATCAGAATATATCTTAACACCACCAATAACAGGCTTTTCAACAAAAAAAATCTTAATTTCGTTATCGTTCCAATATATATCTATTTTATCAAATAATCCCAAATCACTCAGATTTTTTAAAAAAAGCTCCTCATTGGATTTTAAAAAATCAAATTTAAAAATTCTATCAAAAAACACGCTTTCAGAAATATGAGTTAATCCATGTACACTAACTTTTTTAATTTTAAAATCATTAGCAAATAATGATACGGAAAAGAAAAATAAAATAAAAATAAACTTAAAAATAAACATAAAATAAAAACTCATTTAATTATAACCAAGATACCATGTCAAAAAAAAAAAATAAATACACAAAAAATTTTTATTTTTTAATACCATAGCCAACAAAAATGGCATGAACGGAAAAAATATAAAGTAAAAAAAATAAAAAACAAATTAAGTAAACAGAATAATAGATATTTACTTCAGAAATACCCAAAAATGAAAATCTAAATAAATTTACAATATAAAATATAGGATTCAAATAAATTACAATTTTCAAAAATCCTGGAAGTAAATCTACAGAAAAAAAGACACCACCAAAATAAATTAATGGAGTTAAAATAAAAGTAGGTAAAATGCTTATATCATCAAACTTCTTAGCAAAAATACTATTAACAAAGCCAAGTAGTGAAAACATTAACGCAGTAAATATAAATACAAAGAATAAAAAAAAATAATTATAAAAATAAAAATCACAAAAGAACCATGCTAAAAAACACACAATTAAACAAATAAAACACGACCTAACCACGCCGCCTAAAACAAAACCAATAACTATGACGCTTGAAAAAACAGGTGCAACTAACAACTCTTCAATATATCTCTGAAATTTAGAATTAAAAAATGATGAAGATACATTAGCGTATGCACTATTAATGATAGCCATCATAACTAACCCAGGAATAATATATTGAATATATTGATAGCCCAATAAATACCCAATCCTAATTCCAATAATTTTACCAAAAACAATAAAATACAAGACAACAGTAATAATAGGTGGGAAAATTGTTTGTGGCCAGATTCTAAATATTCTAGAAACTTCTCTATTAAATATAGTATAAAAAGCTATAACATTTTTTCTAAAAACACTAAAATACATATACAACCTAACGTAAAGAATCAATAAAAAATCTTTCAAAAAGATTACCTTTATTAGTTATGCTAAAAACTTGAACATCTAACCGTATTAATAAATTTAAAAAATAATTCAAGCTTAATTTTTCAGAAACCATTAATTCAATTGTATTTTTATCTAAAATGCTGAAATTAGATAATCCACTTAACTTAAAAGAATCATCAACTTTTAAAACAAACGTATTATTTTTAAAAGACTTAACTAAATCCTTAACAAGAACATCAGTCAAAACAACCCCCTTGTCCATAATAACCACTCTGTTGCATAAAAATTCCACATCTTCAAAATTATGCGTAGTTAATATAATTGTTCTTCCAAGTTTATTTAACTCAACCAAAAAATCTAAAATAATCTTTCTAGAAAAAACATCAACTCCAGAAGTAGGTTCATCAAGAACTAATATATCAGGATCATTAATAACAGACCTAATAAACATCAAACGTCGTTTCATTCCACCAGATAAATTCATACCAATTGTAAAACGCTTTTCCCATAACCCAAACAATTTTAGTAAATATTCAGCCCTTTTATTTATAAAATATCCAACTAACCCGTAAAACCCAGCCTGATTTAAAATAATATCCAAAACTGTCTCAAACTGATTGAAATTAAAATCCTGTGGCATTACGCCAATAATAGACTTTACACTGGAGAATTCTCTATCTAAATCTAAATCATTTATATATATTTTTCCACTAGTCTTTTTAATCAAAGAAGTTATAATACCTATTATAGTAGATTTACCAGCGCCATTCTTTCCCAAAATAGAAAAGAAATCACCCTTATTTATAGATAAATTTACCTTATTTAAAGCAATAACATCATGACTATATATCTTAGTCAAATCACATGCACTTAAAACAACCATATTATAATACAAAAATCTTAAAACTATATTCGCCAAACTTTTTACTAACTTCTTTAATCATATCACGCTCCATATTAAAACATGCCGTAGACAAAGCATCACAATATACACACTCACTACCTTTAACTAATAAAATGGAATAATTATTCTTAGACATTAAAGAAAATGGATCAATGATATGATGATACTTATTAAAACAAGATTTCTTTAAATAACCGCCAGAAACAGCCAAGCTACCACTATATAACTCACACCAAGAAAATTCATCATTTAAAAAATTATATAATCTACGATCAAAAACAACACGCCAAGGCATGCCATTTGGCATCCCACCAAACACTCTAATATCCCCACCAAATTCTATAGCAACATGTTTTATGCCACCAGACATAAAAATCTTAATACACTCATCTAAAGCAAAGCCTTTACCTATACCACCCAAATCAATCATAGAATTATTTCTAGTCAATTTAACATAATTACCACTAGAAGAAAATAAATCATCGCTCATATCACATAAACTAGTAACATGTCCTACAATTGGCACGAATTTATCTATTCCAGAATAAGATAATATATTTCCCAAACCCATATCAAAATACCCAAAAGTCATTGCTGATATTCGTTTTCCAAGATTAAGTACATTTAAAGTATCAAATGACACTTCATTAAACTTATGTGAATTATTATTTATTCTCCCAATATCAGAATACGGCGAAAATTTAGTCAAACATGCCTCTATTTCACCAATCCTACTTATAGACTGTTTAATTAAAAAACGCCCATGTTCCAAATTGTCACAAAAAATTTGGACCTTGCCACGTGTACCCATTAAATAAAAATCTTCACAAATAAAATTATCATTGAAATCATTTAAAACAATTTGATTAATAACAACACCAATAGGACCACCAACACCAAATCCTAAAGTTTTTTTCAAAAAAAATCTTCTATCTAAATAAAACATTAAACACCTGCTGATAATTTATATATTAATCTTCAAAGCATCCAATAACGTATACCAAATCAAAGTAGCACATTTTACTCTAGTGGGATAAGCCCTAACATTAGCTAAAGTATTAAAATCTAAATATTCCTTATCATAACATAAACATGTTTTATCTTTAATAATGTTAATGAAATAAAGAAACAAACTTTCATATTTACAAACAAAAACATCTTTTAAACTATTAGTCAATAATGACGCTGATGCTGTAGACACCGAACACCCACTGCCATAAAAAGATGCCTTAATAATTTTTTCATCAATAATAAATAAATAAATATCAAACTTATCACCACAAAAATAATTAAAACCGCTAGCAAAATTGGTAAAATCCTTCATAACATATCTGTTTCTTGGATTCATTCCATGATCAATAATCAAATCTTTATATAAATCAAACATAAATGCTAAGAAAAAATTTTCTTTGCCTCAATAATGGCGTTAATCAAAGCATCAATTTCATCCACTGTATTATAAAAACCTAAAGAAATTCTAATAGATGCTGAAATATTATAAAAATCCATAACAGGCATCGAACAATGATGACCAGTCCTTACAGCTATGCCATAATAATTAGCAACTGTAGCAAAATCATGTGGATGAATACCTTCAATCAAAAAAGACAATATACTGGAGTTATCAATTGGGTTACCAACAAAACTTATATAAGAAATTTTACATAATTTACTATACGCATAGTCAAATAAACTCTTTTTATATGAAAATAATTTACTTAAGTCCAGAGACTCTAAAAATCTAATAGCTTCCCCAAAAGCTATGACGTTAGAGATAGATGGCGTGCCAGCTTCAAATTTATAAGGAATATCGTTCCATAAAACATCTGAAAAACTAACACTTTTAATCATATCACCACCAAATTGATACGGAACCATCTTATCTAAAAAAGACCGTTTTGCATACAAAAAACCTACACCATTAGGTCCATACATTTTATGAGATGACGAAACAAAAAAGTCACAATTTAAATCCTTCAAGTTTACCAAACAATCGGAAAAAGATTGCGCGCCATCAATTAAAACAGGGATATTTTTAGAATGCGCAGTATTAATTATATACTTTAAATCATTAACTGTACCAATAGAATTGCAAACATGAGTTATAGCCAACAACTTAGTTTCACATGTTAATAATTCATTTAATCTAACATAATCAATTTTTCCATCACACAGGATGGGTAAAACATTTAATTTAGCGTTTTTTTCCTTACATAAAATATACCATGGCACTATATTAGAATGATGTTCTAGATGTGAAATCAAAATATTATCACCATGTTTCAAAATAGGCCTTAAAAAACTGTTTGCAACTAAATTTATACCTTCTGTTGTACCCTTAACGAATATAAAGTTATTATAATTTTCACCACAAAAGAATTTATTCAAAGAAACTCTAACGCCCTCATATTTCTCAGTTGCCATTTCACTCAAATAATACGCTCCTCTATGAATGTTGGAATTAATATTTGAATAATAATAATCAAATGAGTTAATTACACACTTTGGCACTTGCGTCAACGCTGCATTATCTAAATAAGATAATTTATGGCCATTAACTTTAATTTTTAAAATAGGAAAAAATTCTCTTAACTTATCTATATATATTTCACTCATAACTACACATAATATTTTTTAAACAAACAATAAATAAAACTACATAAAAACCCATCATTAACATCTATTAACTCATATAAAAATGTATTAACTAATAAAGACGTACAATCAGATCTTGAAAAACATCTAGACATAAGATAAAAAATAACATTATCATCCAAAAAACCAATTGTCGCACCATGGAAACATTTTACATTACTATTTTTAATAGATAACTCAGGTGCAATTTTTATAAACGCATTTGTATTAAGTAATAAACTCTTACAATCTAATCCAGCATCAACATTCAACGCGTAAACATCAACATCAATGAAACCCAAAAAACTACAAATCGCAAAATCAGAAGCAACTGTTCTAAACTTAGATCTACTAATAGAATTATCACCTAAATTAAAGACTTTTAAAACAATATTATTAACAGATTTATTCTTTATAAAACTACCAATTTTTGAATAAAACTTACATAAATTTCCAAGCAAAAAAACATAATTATTATTTTTAAAATAATTACATCCAAAATTATAATTATTATAAAATAATTTACTACTCGTAAACAACTTAGAATAAAACGAATGCGTTCTAGATACACAAAACTTTGATTCATTCAAAAAAACATAATTTACCTCAGTATCATCCTCTAAAAAAAAATATGTGCTAGAATTAACAAAAGTTTTATCAGACAAATTGAAAAAAAATTCAAGAACATTAACATTACAGCCACTAGCAAAATTACAAAAAGTTCTAGGGAAAATCATTGAACCTGGAAAGTTATTATCAAAAAAATTTAATATATACAAACACTTTTTACCCAACGAGGTATTATTAACATAAAAATATTTAAAAAACCTATAAAACAACAAATTCAAAATTAAAAAAAAATTCAAATTATTAAAAAGAAATTTATCATTAAATAACGATTTTTTTGTAAAAGTATCAAAATTTTCACGATTAAAAACACTCAGAGTAACACTGTCTTCATATCTTTCAAAAAAAAATAACTCATCATTTAAAAATACAAAAACATCAGACCCATGTGGTATATCAAAATCAATATGCTTTTTATAATCAAAAGCACTATCTACAGATCCAGTGCTAAAATTCATATTTAACAGATCAACAGATTTTAAAAAAATAGAATCATCAATATACCCAGTATCAAAATACTCGCTCAAATATTGTCTCAAAATGTCACTATCAATTTCAACTCTATCAAGAGTATTTAAAAAGTTATTTAAAAATAAAAAATTTTTATCCATAACCCATACTAATTATAATTAATATACCCATGTTGATCAACTTCATTAAGAAGATCTTTTTTCCCAGTTTTAACAATAGTCCCATCACGCATAACATGCACAAAATCAACATTAATATAATCTAATACCCTTCTATAATGAGTTATCATTAAAATAGCATTTTCCTTTGTATGAAACATTTTTAAACACCCAAAAACATCACGCAACGCATCAACATCAAGTCCAGAATCAATTTCATCCAAAATTACCAATTTTGGCTTTAACAATAACATTTGTAAAATTTCATTCTTTTTCTTTTCCCCACCAGAAAAATCAACATTAACAAATCTATTAAGCAAATCTTCTCGCATGTTTAATTGTTTCATATAAGATTTAACTTCCAACAAAAATTCCTCATGTTCAATAGGATCTAAGCCAATATGTTTACGTTTAAAGTTTAAAAACGATTTAAAAAAATGAACATTTGTAACACCTGGTATTTCAATAGGATTTTGAAAGCTTAAAAACAACCCCATTAAAGCAATATCAGACTGAGATAAAGAAAATAAATCACAATCATTAAACAAAACAGACCCTGAAAAATTATACCCATCATGAAATCCAGCCAATGTTCTTGCTAAAGTACTTTTGCCAACTCCATTAGGACCAACAATTACATGAATTTCACCTGGATAAATATCTAAATTAAAATTATTAATAATAATTCTGTCTCCAAGCGATGCAAATAAATTATTAACACATAACAATTTTTCATTAATCATCCTACAGCACCTTCCAAACTTATATCTAATAATCTTTGAGCTTCTATCAAAAACTCCAACGGTAATTCACTAATAACCTGCTTGCAAAACCCATTAACAATAATACAAACAGCATTTTCATCATCTAAGCATCGCTGTTTACAATAAAATAATTGCTCACCACTTATTTTACTTGTAACAGCTTCATGCTCAACCCTGGAACTGCAATTTTTACTCTTTATCAATGGATATGTAAATGCTGATGATCTATCACCAAACAACAAAGAATCACACTTAGTATAATTCTTAGAATTAATAGCATTAGACAAAATAGAAACCATACCTCTATAAGTATTCTTAGAATGTCCAGCTGAAACACCCTTGGAAATTATAATGCTACTGGTATTTTTCCCAACATGAATCATTTTAGTACCAGTATCAGCTTGCTGAAAATTGTTTGTGACAGCAATAGAATAAAATTCACCAACACTATAATCACCTTTCAAAATAACAGATGGATACTTCCAAGTTATAGCAGCCCCAACCTCAACTTGATTCCAAGTAATTTTAGAACGCGATCCTAAACATAATCCACGTTTCGTTACAAAATTATAAATTCCACCTATACCATTTTTATCACCAGGGTACCAATTCTGAACTGTAGAATATTTTACAGTAGCGCTATCAAGTGCTATAATTTCAACAACAGCAGCGTGCAACTGATTTTCATCTCTAATAGGTGCGGAACATCCCTCCAAATAAGTAACGCTGCTATGTTCATCTGCTATTATCAAAGTTCTTTCAAATTGCCCAATTTTTGATGTATTTATTCTAAAATACGTAGACAAATCCATCGGACAAACAACATTTTTAGGAATATAACAAAAAGAACCATCACTAAAAACTGCAGAATTTAATGCTGCAAAAAAATTATCAGAATAAGAAACAACACTTCCTAAATACTTAGAAATTAAACTTGGACACTTATCTACAGCTTCTGAAAATGAACAAAAAATTATACCATATTTTTCAAGCTCTTCTTTAAAAGTAGTTATAACAGATACACTATCAAAAACAGCATCAACAGCAATACCAGATATACGCTTTTGCTCATCCAATGGTATACCAAGTTTATTATAAGTTTCCAAGATATTAGGATCCAATTCACTCAAATTCTTGATATTTTTTTTTATTATTGGCGAAGAATAATAAATAATATCATTATAATTTATTTTATCATACGATACATTTCCCCAAGTTGGTTCTGACATGCTTTTCCATTTATAATAAGATTTTATACGAAAATCTAATAAAAATTCTGGCTCATTTTTCTTTTTTGATATTAACCTTATAACATCCTCATTAATGCCAGGCATTATACTATCTGATGAAATTTCAGTACTAAATCCAGCCGAATACTTATTGTTTACTAAGTTTTGCAAATCTATATTAACCAAAATAATTCCTTAATACAAAATACATAATTGAATATTAATTAAATATCTAATATTATTAAAATAAAAAATTAATATACAAAATATGATCAATTTTATAAAAAAATTATGCTTTAGAGCTATTGTAAACAAATTTCCAAAATTACACAAACAAATAACATTAAAAGACATAGATATATCACAATCAAAAGAACAAATAAACAGTCATTTTCAATTTAATAGCGCAATGAAAATATCAAAAATGACAAATGACACACCAACAAACATATCAAACATAATTAAACAATACATAGAAAAAAAAACAAATTATCAAGCTTTCAATATAACACTAACAGATCCAGGATTCCTAAATTTTATTATACAAAACAAATTTATAGATAAAAAATTAACACATGCTTTTAGAACACCAATAATTAAAAAAAAAGAAAAAATAATTATCGATTATTCCAGCCCAAACATAGCTAAAGACATGCACGTAGGCCATCTCCGATCTACAATAATAGGCGATTGTTTATCAAGAATTCTACTTCACTTAGGCCATAAAGTTATAAAAATAAGTCACCTTGGTGATTGGGGAACTCAATTCGGAGTATTAATTAGTTATATAAAAGAAAATTATAATTATAATGATATTAAACATATAAAATTAGAAAAATTATCTAGTTTATACCAAGCGGCACAAAAAAAATTTGAAACAAACCAACAATTTAAAGATCTAGCAAAAAAAGAAGTTATAAACTTACAAAAAGAAGATAAAACATCAATTAATATATGGAATGTAATAAACCACACATCTAAAAAAGAATACAAAAAAATATACACCATGTTGGATATAACAATAAAATACAAAGGTGAATCATTTTATAAAGATTTATTAAGACCACTTATAAACAATTTACAGAAAAAAAAAATAATAATAAATTCAGACAACGCAAAATGCATATATTTAGATGGGTATAAAAACAAAGATAACAATCCATTACCACTTATAGTTAGAAAATCAGATGGTGGATTCAATTATGCAACAACAGATTTGGCTGCAATATACTACAGAATAAAATATAACAAAGCAGACAAAATAATATACATCACAGACATTGGTCAAAAAATGCATTTCGAAATGATATTTAAGGCTATAGAAAAAACCACTATTAAAACTCATACAAAACTAATACATCTGCCAATTGGACTAATGCTAACACATGAAGGAAAAAAAATAAAAACACGTTCTGGTCAGTCAGAAAAATTATTAAATTTATTAAAAAATGCTATAAAATATGCAAAAAAAATAATTATTAAAAAAAACCCACATATTAAAAAACATACATTATTAAATAATGCAAAAATAATTGGTATAAATACAATAAAATATTCAGACTTATCAAACAAAATTGATCAAAACTATATATTCGATTACAATAAAATACTTCAATTTAATGGAAATACATCATCATTTTTAAACTACGCTTATGTAAGAATAATCAGCATTAAAAAAAATTTCAAAAAGAAAAATTTACAAGAAAAAAATAACAAAAATATAAAAATAGAAACGCAATCAGAAATAAACCTAGCAATACATATTTTGCAATACAAATATACATTAGAAAAAACAGCAGAAGATCTAAACCCAAATATATTAACAACATATTTATATAAACTAGCAGAAAAATTTCATGCCTTCTTTCATGAATGTAATGTAATAGACTCACATAACAAGCACAGTAGATTAAGTCTATGTAAAATTACTGAAAAAATTTTAAAAAATGGAATGTTATTGCTAGGTCTAAAAATAATAAAAAAAATGTAACATGAAAAAAACCTACATATTTGATACGATAGCATCCATTTGGTGGAAAAAACACAACATATGCCAACCACTACATATAATAAATAATATACGATTCAACTATATACAAAGTAAAACAAAAATAAACAAAAAAAACATAATAGATATAGGCTGTGGGGGAGGAGTTTTGTCAGAAAAATTAGCAGCACATGGTGGCATAATAACAGGCTTGGATAAATCAAAAAATTTAATTAAAATAGCCAAATCACACAATAAAAAAAATTCATCAAAAATACATTACATAAACAAAGATATAAATAATTTCATAAAACATAACAATAATATATTTGACATAGTCATATGTATGGAATTACTCGAACATGTTGAAAAAAAAGCAGACTTAATAAAAATAATTGACACACTGTGTAAAAAACACGGTATAATAATAATATCATCACTTAAAAAAAATATACTAACCTATATATACATGATTCTGATATGCGAATATATAACAAAAGATATGAAAATTAATATGCATACATATGAAAATCTGTTAGATTGTACTCTAATTAAAAAAAAATTAAATGATTATAATATGCATATCATTGACATAAAGGGCATAATATATAACCCAATACTAAAATACTCACATATAGGCACTTCAACAAATATAAATTATATTATAACACTCCAAAAAATATAACATGCTAAAATTTACAATAACGCTAGCACTAATAATACTTACAACTACTACAGCATTAACAGAAACACACTATCTAAATATAGCTGTAGCATCAAATTTTTTTCCAATATCAATTCTAATATCAAAGAATTTCGAAAAACATAACAATTGTAAAACACTAACAAGTTCAGATTCAACATCCAATCTATTCACGAAAATTAAAAATAATGCACAATTTAACATATTTTTATCAGCCGATAAAAAACATACAAAAATATTAGAAAAAATAAATTTATTTAAAAATAAAAAATACACATATGCTAAAGGAAAAATAATAATAATTAAAAAAGATAAAATTATTAAAAAACAAATACTAAAATATTTTAAAATAATTAAAAATATAGCACTAAGCAATTCTAATTTATCTCCATACGGGAAAACAAGCAAAACTGCACTCAAAAATTTAAAAATAATTTATGACAAAAATGCCATTTTTTGCTCAAATATAAATCAAACATTTATATCAGTATTAAATAATGCCAGCGAACTAGGTTTAACAGCGCTATCATATGCAATTCATAATAAAACTAAAAAAAACACATACTGGAAGATACCAAAATATTTATACCCAACAATTAAACAAAGTGCAATATTATTAAAAAACGAAAACGATAATAAACTAAACAAATCATTATTTAATTACATGAAAATTAAAAAAACAAAAAATATAATTAAAAAATATGGATACAAAACTAAAAAATGAAACACATTGATTTTTTACCATTATACTTATCATTATACTTAGCAACAATAAGCTCAATCATATTAGTGCTAATAAGTATACCAATAACATGGTGGTTAGCAAAAACAAAAAATAAAAAATTAAAAAAAATAATAGAAACAATTATAACACTACCTTTAGTACTTCCACCAACAATACTTGGATTTTACTTATTAATAGCTTTAAATCATAACACTATAATTGGGAAAATATGGACAAAAATTTTTGGTACAGATATAATTTTTTCCATGACGGGTTTAGTTATAGGTTCTATAATATATTCACTTCCATTTGCAACTCAACCGATTCAATTATCGTTCGAAAAGCTCACAACCTCCATCATAGATCAAGCAAAAATATTGCAATACACAAGTATCAGTATTTTAATAAAAATAATTATACCTCTAACAAAAAATGGCATAATAAAAGCATTAATACTGAGCTTTACACATACAATGGGAGAATTTGGTGTAGTATTAATGATAGGCGGAAATATACCAGGAAAAACACAAGTTTTATCAATAGCTATATATGAAAAAATAGAACAATTAGATTACTATTCAACACATATTCTATCATTAATAACAATAACAATATCATTCTTAATTCTACTAATAATTTTTAACCTTAACAAAGAAAATGAACATTGATAGCTTCTTCTTCTTAAAATTAAAAAATTTTACATTAAATATCACATTAAAATCAAAAAAACTTAATATAATCACTATTCTAGGAGAATCAGGCTCAGGAAAAACCACATTATTAAAATGTATAGCTGGACTAACAACTCCTCAAAAAAGTTTTTTAAAAATAAATAACAAAATACTACAAGACTCAAAAAGATATATTTTTATAAAAACAAATAAACGAAAAATAGGTTATATAACACAAACACCGATACTATTCCCACATCTATCAGTGTATGAAAATATAATGTGTGGCTCAAAAAAAAACAAAATATATGTAAATTCAAACACAATAATAAATTTATTAAACTTAAAAAAACTATTTAAAAGAAAAATAACAGACCTATCAGGTGGAGAAAAACAAAGAATATTAATATCTCAAGTTTTAATAACTCAACCAGAAATAATAATATTAGATGAACCATTATCTTCACAAGATATAATCACTAAAAAAAAAATTATCAAATATATTAAAAATATAAACGAAAAATTTAACATACCAATAATATGGGTATCACATAACATAGAAGAATTGACCATGCTATCAAACGAAATAATATATATCAAAAATGGCAAAATACTATACAACAATATTTAGGAACATCCTATGCAATTTATTTTTTTTTTAAAATTTAAAACTAGAAATTCTAATTTTTTTAAATCTAAAAACAAAACTTTTGAAAATAAATTATTAAATGCAAAACAATTAATCTTATTTAACAAAAATTTTATAACCTCAAGAGCTTGAATAGATCCAACCAACCCAGCCATCGCACCAAAAATTCCATGACCTACACAATTAACTTGAGAAAAAGATTCATAAAGACACCTATAACAACCTGTATCTCTAGAAAACACAGAAACATAACCACTAAAACCAAAAACAGATGCATGCACAACAGGAATATTTAATTTCATGGCAAAATCATTAACTAAAAATTTAGACTGAAGAGTATCAGTACAATCCAATATAGCATCATAACCAGACATAATATTGAAAACATTATCACTAGATAATTTATCTTTATAAGCAAATAAAAACACATCAGGATTAATTTTTCTCAAAAAATTAAGCGCAGCATCAATCTTATTATTCCCAACATCAAAAGTATTATAAAGAAACTGTCTATTAAGATTACTTAAATCAACAACATCAAAATCAACAACTCCAATAAAACCTATTCCACTAGAGACCAAATATGTTAACGCTGGACTACCTAACCCTCCAGCGCCAATACACAAAACCTTAGACTTAAAAATAATATCTTGACCATCTATACCAACATCAGATAAAACAATATGCCTTATATACCTATAATAATCATTGTACATAAGTATTATTCATCACCAGATAAAATACCAAACAACCTAATAAACCCAAGAAATATGTTATATACGCTTAAATACAAAGATACTGTTACCATAACATAATCTCTCTCACCATCATTTACTATCGAACTTAACTCATACAATATGCATGCTGACGAAAAAACAATAATCAATCCAGAAAAAACCAAATGTATCAACTTAATATTTAAAAATGCACTCATAAAAAACATAAAAAATATTACAACAGCGCCAATAAACAAAAAATTATTCAAAAATGAAAAATCTTTTCTAGAAACCAAAACATAAAATGACAACAAAAAAAACAATCCACCAGTTACAGACAAAGATAAAAAAACCAATTCAGCACCATTTTTTAAACTTAAATAAACACTTATCAGTGGCCCACAACAATAACCAAGAAATCCAGTTAACAGAAAAACAAAAAATAAACGTAAAAAACTATTTTTAAAAAGATTTATTAAAAACAGAATCAAAAAATACAATATAAACGTAGAAAAAACACCCACTGGTTTGGCATCAAACCTAATACTCAAAAATGATACAAATGCACTAAATAATATAGTACACGATAACAACAAATAAGTCTTCATCAATAACTTATTAATAACAATCAAGTCCTTGTTTAAAGGTCTTGAAAAAAACTTAATATTAGTATTCACAACACCCTCGCTTATAACTATTAATTAATAATTATCACCATCATTATAATTATCATTCGGTAAAAACATTGGTTGTAATAAAATAATAACATCCATATCATCTATATTTAATACATGTGTTATTAATTCCCCACTTATCTCATAACCTTGTTCTAAAGCTAAAGCAATCTTATTTTCAAATTCTTCTATATTGTCGTCAGTTCCTCTAATAATTATGCATGGTTTCATAAAGACTCCTTATTTACTTCTTTTACACCAACAAGTTTTTCATTATCTGATAAATTAATTAAAAGAACACCCTTAGTATTCCTACTAGTACATGGTACATTATTTACTCTTATTCTTGATATTGTACCACTATTCGTAATCAAAAGCAAATCATTGCCATCGAAAACTCTATTAACATCACTAAGATGCCCATTTTTCTTATCAAGACGCATACATATAATTCCTTTAAAACCACGCTTTGTTATTGGATGTTCATCAATTTTAGTTCTTTTACCATAGCCATTATTTGTAACAGTAAAGATAAAACCATTTTCATTCAAAACTATAAGTGAAACAACACTATCGTAAGCGCAAAGTTTAATACCCACAACGCCTCTAGCAAGCCTACCTGTACATCTAACATCTTTAACCAAAAATCTGACAGATTTACCAAATTTAGAAAACAACATGACACTGTCAACAATATCAACTATCTTAACATTAATCAAACTATCATCTTTATTTAATCCAACAATGATAATGCCATTACTACGCTGATTTTTAAATTCACTCAATAAAATTCTTTTAACTAAACCTTTTTTAGTCACAATAAAAAGATATTTAGTATCCTCATATGATTTAATAGGTAATATAAAATTTATTTTTTCACAAGCAGTTAAATTTAACAAATTAGTAATCTGCGTACCTTGAGACTGCCTTGTAGATAATGGAAAATTATGTAAATCCACCCAATAGACTTTACCTAACGTAGAAAAACACAACAAAATGTCATGTGTATTACAAATAATAAATCCTAAAACAAAATCATTAGACTTTATACAAACAGCGTTTTTACCTTTTCCACCTCGATGTTGAACAATATAATTATTTAACAATTGAGATTTAATATAGCCATGATCAGAAATAGTAACAATAACATCTTCTTTCAAAACAAAATCAACAGCAGTAAGGCCTTTGACTTTGCTAATTATTTTTGTTCGTCTATTATCACCAAACTTATTTTTTACAACAATTAACTCACTTTTTATAATAGATTCTAAAAATAAGTTATCATTAAGAACTTTATTATAATAAACAATATCACGTAAAATAGAACAATATTCATTCAGTAAATTGCTTTTCTCAAGTTTAGTTAATTTACCAATTTTCATATCTAAAATAGACTGAATTTGAGAATCAGAAAAAGTATATGAAAAATCAAATCGTTTAATATCAATAAACTCAGCAAAACCATCAAAAAAACTCGTAGACCAAAAGGATTTACCAAAACTATCTTTAATATCAGAAAAATTATCAGCAGATAATATAAATTTTATTATGTTATCAAGATTATAAATTGCCACACACAAGCCCTCTAACAAATGTGCTTTACGCTCAGCCTTAATAAGCATATATCTAGTTCTCCTATAAACAATTTCTTTACGATGGTCTATAAAACACTTAATAACACTTTTTAAGTCTAATAATTTAGGCACATTATCTACCAATGCAACCATATTTACATTGTATGTAATTTGCATCTTAGTATACAAAAACAACTTATTTAAAATAACATCTAAATTTTTATTTTTTTGTACACCAATTGATATTCTTAATCCACTCTTATCACTTTCGTCCCTAACGAATTTTATACCATCTAATTCTCCAGAATCTATTAAACTGCCGATAGACTCTATTAACTTAGACTTATTAACTTGATAAGGTAATTCATCAATAATTATAAAATTATCACCAAACTGATCAACATCAAAATATGTATGAGCTCTAAGCAAAAATTTACCTTTGCCTGTTTTATAAATATTGAATAAATCCTCATCTCCATAAATAATACCAGCTGTCGGAAAATCTGGTGCTAAAATAATTTTAAATAATTCACCAATACTAATATTAGAATCACTCAAAAACAATAAACATGCATCCACAACTTCAATTAAATTATGTGGTGGAATGTTAGTTGCTACGCCAACAGCAATACCACAGGTTCCATTAATCAATAAATTTGGAATCATTGTTGGTAAAACAGTTGGTTGTTTTTCTGTTCCATCATAATTATCCACAAAATCTACAACTGAATAATCTAACTCACTTAATAAAAACGTTGCAAATTCAGACATTCTAATCTCTGTATAACGCATGGCGGCCGGAGCATCGCCATCTATAGAGCCAAAATTACCCTGTCCGTCAATCAAAACATATCGTTGAACAAATGGTTGAGATAATCTAACTATGCTATCATAAACAGCAACTTCACCATGTGGATGATATTTACCTATAACATCACCAACTACTCTAGCTGATTTTTTATGACTTTTATCAAAAGTGTTATTTAATTCATTCATAACAAATAAAATTCGTCTATGAACTGGTTTTAATCCATCTCTAACATCAGGCAACGCTCTACCAACAATAACACTCATAGCATAACTCAAATAAGAATTTACTAATTCATCTTCTATAAAAACTTCATTAGATTCAATCATATAAAAACAAAACATTTTACTATTTAAAAAAAAAGTATATAATAAAATTAAAAAAATGAAAATATAGGAATTTAAAAAGTGCAACTAAAACACTTTTGAAATAAATTTATGGAATATAAAAATATACTAACAAACCCAACACACATAAACAGCAGTATTCTATCATTTATAAAAAAATATTTTAGAAAACATATAGACATTAATATATACATTTTAATTAGAAAAAAAAAATTCTAATAAATAAAAAAACAATAAATTACAATTATAAAATTAAGAAAAACGATATTGTAAACATAATAAATAGAATACCAGTTACAAAAAAAACACATGAACTACACAGCTCATTAATAAAACACATAAAGCCAAATATTATATTAGAAACCACAAATTTCATAGCATTAAATAAACCATACGGATTTTCAGTTCATAACGGAACAAAATCAAAAATTAATCTAATAGATATAATTAAAAAACACAATAATAGTTACATAGAATTATGCCATAGGTTAGACAAAAACACAACAGGATGTCTAATACTAGCTAAAAACAAAAATTTTTTAAAAGAATTTCAACAATTAATGATTGAAAAAAAAATTAAAAAAGAATATTACGCTGTAGTAAAAGGCACAATAGCTAACACAAGTATACTAACAAAAAACATTTTAAAAAAATACAATAAAAAAATAAATGACACTGAAAAAATATCAGAAACAAACATAAATCCAATAAAAACATATCACAATTTATCATTAATACAAATAATACCGCTAACAGGCAGACTACATCAAATACGAATACACTTAACACACATTGGCCATCCAATAATAAATGATAAAAAATATGGAAACAAAACATTTAATACAGAAATGAAAAAATACAAACTAAACAAAATGTTTTTACACGCACGATCAATTAAATTTAAATGTCCTATAACAGGAAAGTTTTTCAATATACAAGCAGATTATGATAATAATGTTAAAAATTTCATTAACAAACTAAACGGAAAAAACAATGACACATAACCAAAAAGATCAAGACATAATAAACCATACAGTAAAAAAATATATAGAAGAAACAACAAATAAAAATAAAATATATAGATATAAAATAATTTCAATAATATTACTATTAATAATAATATTTTTATTATGTAAAAATATAATAGGATGCAATAAAGAACATATAGCAATCATAGAACTCACAGGTATAATAACAGAAAAAAACAACAGTGCGAAAAATATAACAACATTAATAAATGATGCTTTTTATAATATAAAATGCAAAGGTATAATAATAAAAATAAACAGTCCTGGTGGTACACCAGTTCAATCAAATATCATACATAATTACATAAAAAAATTAAGAAATTCAAACAAAAAACAAATATTTTCAGTTATAGAAGATATAGGCACATCAGGTGCGTATTTAATTGCAACAGCAACTGAAAAAATATATTGTGATCCATCAAGCATAATTGGGTCTATTGGCGTAATATTAACATCATTTGGCTTCGTAAATGCAATAAATAAAATAGGGATAGAACGAAGACTATATAAATCAGGAAAACACAAAGCAATTATGGACCCTTTTATTGAATTAAATAAAACAGATGAAACAATAATCCAACATAATTTAGAAATTATACATGAACATTTTATAACTACAGTGAAAAAAAATAGACCGAATATAAACACTGATGCTAAATCAGAAATATTTTCTGGAAAATTTTGGACAGGAAAAGATGCTATGGAACTAGGCTTGATTGATGGATTTTATGATATTTATACATTATCATCAGAACTAATGGAAATCAGTAACACAATATACTATAATAACACTACAAATATATTTAATATATTTAAAAAAATATTTTAAAAAAGGCAAATATTATGGCGGTTCAAAAAAGCAGAAAAAGTAAATCAAAAAGAAGCTCACGGCGCAGTGCCAACACAACATTCATCCCATCAACCTTATCAAAAGATCCAGAAACTGGAGAAATGCATATTAGACATTTTTTAACTAAAGATGGCTACTATAAAGGCAAGCAAATTATTAAAAAAAAAAATAAAAAGCTTAAACAAAAAACCGACACTAACGAAAAAAATATATAATTTTTTTTTATAAAATGTTGCGTCTTATTTATTTTTAATATTTAATATAAAAAACAAATTATATGATGATTAAAAATCATCATTAATAAAAAGGACTAACAAATAAGGATGTTTATAAAAATTCAAAATATGAGGACAATATGACAGACACTTTCGACAGAATTAAAAAAATAATAATTGATCATACAGATATAGAAGATAATAAAATAACATTAGATTCATCATTTTCAGATGACCTAGGTGCCGATTCATTAGATATAGTGGAAGTAATAATGGCATTAGAAGAACAATTTGAGATAGAAATAACAGATGAAGAAGCACAAAGTTTAAATACAATAAAAGATGCAGTAGATTTTGTTAACACCAAACTATCAAAAAAAGAAGATGTGTAAAAATTTAGCATTAAAACTATATTTTTGATAAAAAATTATTAAAATTTATAAAACTACTGTGATCAACGCTTTTAAAAAACTGATCCTCGTATGTTGGGGCATCAATATCTCTAAAAATTCCTAATGGAAATGGCATATCATCATATGCCAAACTAGCAAGCATAAAATGCAAAAAATTGTCAGATTTTATGTTATATAAAGGTAAGCTGCTTTGATCAAGCGTGTTAATATCACAAACTTCAAAAGCAGCTTGCTTGTTTACTGTGAGGCATTTATCGCCATTCTTACCAAAAATCAATTGTTCATTATTACGTAAATAAATTATTTTATTTAACTTATCCTCACTATCAGTAATATCGAAAAAAGATTTATTATTATAAACATTGCAATTTTGCAATATCTCTATAAAAGAAACTCCATTATGATTAATTGCACTTTCTAAAATACCTCTTAACCTAACAAAATCATTATCAACAGCCCTAGCTATAAATGTGCATCCAGCACTAATAGCCATCAATATTGGGTTTATTGGTTTTTCAAAAGACCCTAAAGGAGATGATTTAGTAACAGTAAGAAAATTAGATGTCGGAGAATACTGCCCTTTAGTTAATGCATATATTTTATTATTAATAAATAAAACATTAATATTTATATTCCGTCTAATCATATGCAAAACATGCCCAAGTCCTATGCTGAACCCATCCCCATCACCCACGACCAACCACACATTTAAATCAGGTCTAGACAAACACAACCCAGAAGCTATTGCTGGAGCTCTACCATGTAACGTATGAAATCCGTAAGAATTAATATAATATGGAAATCTTCCAGAACACCCAATACCGGAAACAAACACAGTATTTTTATTAGATATTCCAAGTGCATGTAAAGTCTTTTGGACAGTCATTAAAATTGCATAATTTCCACAGCCAGGACACCATTTAACTTCTCTACATGATTCAAAAACATTTGCATTCATAACATACTCAAAATTTTTTCTTTAACAAATGATATATCAAATGGACGCCCTGTAACTTGATTTATCTTTGAAAAATTTACAGAATAACTAGCTTTTAACAAAAAAGCTAAATGGCCCATATTTTCCTCTACAACAATTATATTCTTAAATGACATAATGATTTTTTCCAAATTTTTTGGAAATGGGTTAAGATGTCTCAAACAAATAAAAGAAAATATCACTCCATCTGCCAATAAATCATAATATATAGATTTTATAAGACCACACACACTCCCCCAAGTTATAACTAACAACTCACCATCAATAGGGCCAACCAAATCAATATCATCAATATAATTAACTAACAATTCCAATTTCTTCAACCTATTTTTAATCATTAAAAAATGATTATCACCATCATGAGATACACTTCCAGTTTTTAAATCTCTCTCAAGGCCACCAGAGCAAAATATATCTTTAGAAAAACCAGGAACATCCCAAATAAAATTAACTAAGTCAAAATCAATATTTAAGTCATCACTTATTTTAATAGAAAAATAATCAAAAAATGCAACAAATCTGTCACGAATTTCAGAAATAGATGGCACTTTCCAAAGCTCTGAACTATTAGCCAAATTACTATCAGATAAAATAATAACCGGAGATAAACTAAACATGGCCAAACAAAATCCCTCAATAATGGTCCAAAAACAATCATTTGGAGAAGTAGGTGCCAATACAATTAAACCACTTTCTCCATGCCTACCAAACAAAGCAGCCAACAAATCAGTTTGTTCAGATTTAGTTGGAATCCCAGTAGATGGACCGCATCGCTGAATATCTAATAAAACAATCGGCAATTCGGACATAATGGCCAAGCCTAAGCCCTCTTGCATTAAATCTAATCCCGGTCCACTAGTACACGTAAGACCCAAAACGCCACCATAAGCAGCACCTATAACAGCACCAATAGCAGCCAACTCATCTTCAAATTGAAAAATTCTTATATTTTTACCAACATACCTAAATAGCTCATGAAAGACATCGGATGCAGGCGTAATTGGGTAATTGGCTGAAAACAATGGTAATCTAAATAAAAATGCACTTGCTATAGCACCCAAAGCAAATGCCCGGTTACCGGAATTTTTAACTAATTTATCAGATTTTGTATATAAATCAACCGATGGAATATAAAATTGATTACTTAACAACTCAACATTAAAACAATAATTATAACCAGCTTTTAATGCCATTTCATTAGCAAGAAATAGATCAGTATCCCCAAATTTTTTTTTAAGCCAAATGACAATGCCATCTATATTTCTGTCATAAATCCAACAAACAACTCCTAAGGCAAAAAAATTTTTACATCTCTTAGCCTTAGAGACAGTTCCAATAACATTTTTAACACATTCATAAGTTAAACTAGTAATAGGTATATTAATGATTTTAAATTTAAATGATAACTCGCCAAATAACGGATTGTCTAAATATCCAGATTTTTTAAAATTTTTATCAGTAAAAGAATCAGAATCAACCAATAAAACACCATCAACCTTCAAACTATTCAAATGAAGTTTTAAAGCAGATGGATTAAAAGCAAACAACAAATCAATTTTGTCAGCTGCATTAAAAACCTTTCTATCTGAAATTGTTAACTGAAACGAAGAAACTCCGGATATAGACCCTGCTGGTGCTCGTATCTCAGAAGGAAATTCCACAAAAGAATAAACATCATTACCAGAACTAATAACACTAATCTCTAATAATTGCTGACCAATTAATTGAATACCATCACCAGAATCTCCAGCAAAGCGAATAACTACACTATTTGCGAGAATTTTATTCATATAAAATAAAGAAATTATAATTGATTAGTATAATAAAAAAATATAACATAATCAAATAATTAACACACACCGAGAAAACAAGTATGTTAAAAAATAAAAATGTAACAAAACAAGAAATAATAATAACTAGAGCTGACCTACCATTGTCATGCCCAATAAATCAAACATGGGCAGGTCATCCAAAAATATACATAGACATACAAGACAAAAAAAAAGCAATATGTCCATATTGCGGCACAATATACAAATTAATAGATTAATTAATATTTCCTACTAACAATAAAATCTACCAAAGCTACAGCAAGATCTGTATATTTTGATTCTGGTATGTTTGAAATAGATTTTTTTGCTAAATTAGCATAGTTCATAGCGCATTCAAAAACATAATTAATGGACTTAGAATCAATAACTAATTTTCTAATGTCCATTAAATCATTAAAATCAACAGTGCCACTTAGTTTTTCAACTAAAAATTTCTTCTTAATAGCGTCATTACTCATAAAATAAACAAGTGGTAATGTAAACGTAGAATTAACTAAATCAATACCAATATTTTTACCAAATCTTACATCGTCAGTAGAATAATCTAATATATCATCAACTAATTGATAAGCCATGCCTAAATACAAGCCATAATTCGTAACAGCTGTCTGCGTTTCACTGTCAACTCCAGCTAGAATAGCACAACTAGAAGACGCAGCAGAAAACAGCTGAGCTGTTTTACACTTAGCTATTGTAAGACAATCACTTTCAGTAATATTAAAATTACCTCTATTAACCAACTGATATACTTCTCCTTCAGACATAATGTTTGTAGTATCAGCCATTAACTTTAAAATATCAAAATTATCAACATTAACCATCATTTGAAAAGATCTGGTATAAAGAAAATCTCCAACAAGAATAGCTTCTTTATTACCCCATAATTTATTAACAGTAACTTTTCCACGTCGTTTATCTGATAAATCCACCACATCATCATGAAGCAAAGTGGCTGTATGAATTAATTCAATTACACTAGCCATAGAAATAGATTTAAACTCATCACATGAAAATATCTTACTGAATAAAATCGTTACTAATGGTCTAATCCTTTTTCCACCATACAACACAACATAATTTCCAATATTATTTATTAATTCAACATTTGAACGTAAACTTTCAATAATAAAACTATTAACTAAATTTAATTCACATTCAAAAACTTTTTTTATATCTTCTATTTTCATAAAACACATCTCCTAAAAAATATACTACATCAAATAATAATACATTAATTACTTGTAGTTTTTAAATAAAAATTATAAACTTTTTAACAAGTTTAAAAAAAATAAAAATGAAAAAAAAATCAAATTCATTAAAAAGAAATGATGAAGATATAGATTTTTATATACAAAAAATAAAGAATATACCATTTTTATCAAAAGATGAAGAATATTCTTTAGCAAAAAAATTAAAAGAAAAAAACGATATACATGCAGCAAAAAAATTAGTAGAATCAAACATAAACTATGTAATCAAAATAGCTAAAAATTACTCGGGTTACGGACTTAACATAAAAGATTTAATCCAAGAAGGATTAATAGGCCTCATTAAAGCAGTTAAGCGATTCGACCCAGATAAGAAACATAGATTAATATCTTTTGCAATTTATTGGATAAAATCAGAAATACAAGAATATATAATACGAAATCTAAGAATAGTTAAAATAGCATCAACAAAAACACAAAAACGCTTATTTTTTAACTTTAAAAAGCTTAAAAAAATAGGGTGGCTAACACATAACGAACGATCATCCTTATCAAATTTATTAAATATCAAAAATGAAGAAATAAACCTTATGGAATCGCGGCTAAATAATCCAGATATATCAATAACACCAAATAACACTACTGACGACTCAACAGAACTCATATCAAAAATTAACAATGATTTAAACAAAACTGAAAAAAAATTTGACCCATTATTATTAATAGAAAAAAACAACTGGAGCAATTTTATAATAAATAAACTAAACACCGCACTATACAAATTAGATAAAAGAAGTCACGATATTTTAAAAAAACGATGGCTAACAAAAAACACAATCACATTAAAAACACTAGCAAAAACATATAATATTTCATCAGAACGAGTAAGACAAATAGAAACCACAGCGCTTCAAAAACTTAAAAATATAATCAAATCAGACATTTAAAAAAATAACTAATTAAAAATATGAACATAAACGAATTAAAAAACAAAACAATATCTGAGTTAATAACCATAGCTAAAGAATTAGATATAAACGATATAGGCAGAACAAGAAAACAAGAAATAATTTTTACCATTTTAAATGAAAAAGCAAAAAGAGGAGAAAATATATCAGGTAGGGGAGTTTTAGAAATTTTACAAGATGGTTTTGGCTTCTTAAGATCACCAGACAGCTCATATCTAGCTGGCCCAGACGATATATATATATCACCAAGTCAAATTAAAAAATTTAACTTAAGAACTGGAGATGAAATCAAAGGAAAAATAAGACCACCAAGAGACGGAGAAAGATATTTTGCACTATTAAAAGTAGATGAAATAAACAATGAACCACCAGAAATAGCAAAAAACAAAATAGCTTTTGAAAACTTGACGCCATTACATGCATGCGAAAGATTAACACTTGAAATAAAAAACATGCAAAATGATAATATAACATCAAGAATAATAGACATAGCAGCACCCATAGGAAAAGGACAAAGAGCTTTACTGGTTTCACCTCCAAAAGCTGGAAAAACAGTAATGCTACAAAATATAGCAAAATCATTAACTGAAAATAATAAGGACTGTTATTTAATGGTTTTGCTAATAGACGAACGACCAGAAGAAGTTACAGAAATGTCAAGATCTGTAAAAGGCGAAGTTATAGCAAGTACTTTTGATGAGCCAGCTAGCAGACACATACAAGTAGCTGAAATGGTTATTGAAAAAGCAAAACGTCTAGTTGAACATAAAAGAGACGTAGTAATATTACTAGATTCCATAACTCGTTTAGCTCGAGCATATAATACAGTTGCGCCATCATCAGGTAAAGTGTTAACAGGAGGGGTGGACGCAAATGCTTTACAGCGACCAAAGAGGTTTTTTGGATCAGCTAGAAATATAGAAGAAGGAGGCAGCTTAACAATCATAGCAACAGCATTAATTGAAACTGGATCAAAAATGGATGATGTCATATTTGAAGAATTCAAAGGCACAGGAAATTCAGAAATATATTTAGACAGACGGATATCAGAAAAAAGAATCTATCCAGCAATAAACATAATAAAATCAGGCACTAGACGAGAAGAACTACTTATCAATCCAAATGATTTACAAAAAATATGGCTACTTAGAAAAATACTTCACCCCATGGATGAAGTAGAAGCTATGGAATTTTTAATAAAACATCTTAAAAATTCAAAAACAAATGAATCATTCTTTGAGCTAATGAATACAAAAATAAATTGATAAATTAAAAATAAAATATATAATACAAATATCAAATTTTAAAACATACTTAATTATGATATACAATTTTCTAATTAAGAACATAATTATAATATCTCTAACAATTCTAATATTAGCATATCTAACATATATAGAAATAAAAGATTTTATATATAAAAAAAATGGAATAATGCCAAATGATGCCATCAAGCTAATAAATAACAACAATGCTATAATACTAGACTTTAGAGATGAAATATTTTATAAAAAAAAATATATAATTAATTCAATAAACATTCCAATAAAAAAAATAGACGCTAATAAACACATAATAAATAAATATAAAAAACACATAATAATAATAATAGAAAACAAAAAAAACAATCATAAGTCAATAATAAATATACTAAAAACACACAACTGCAAAAACGTAATGTATATGGTGAACGGCATTGACATGTGGTTAAAAAATGACTTACCAACTTATAACAAGGAATAAAGAAAATGAAAGTAATAATATACACAACAAAAACATGTATATATTGCACTTTAGCAAAAAAAATCTTAAATGAAAAAAATATAATCTTTGAAGAAATAGACGTAGAAAAAGACATAAATATACTAAAAAACTTAATAAAGCAAACAAATCACACTACAGTACCACAAATTTTTATAAATAATAAATTCATAGGTGGTTATACAGAACTCTTGAATATATTAAATAAATAAAAATCACTTAAGTCTTAAAAAATTTAAAATAGTGAAGCCAATATCGCATATTGATTCTATAATAAAAACGTTACTGTCCTTTAAAAACTTAATTTTATCCACTGCACAGCCATGGTCAGAACTAACTATAGCACCAGCATGTCCCATACGTTTTCCAATTGGAGCGCTTACACCAGCAATATAAGTAAAAACAGGCTTTTTAAAAGAATTACTCTTCAAAAAATCAGCTGTACTCTCTTCTAGAGTTCCACCTATCTCACCAATCATCAAAATAATTTCAGTTTTATTACAAAAATTGAAATACTTTAAGACATCAACAAAATTCATACCAACTATAGGATCACCACCAATACCTATACTCATACTCTGTCCTAATCCACAAATTGATGTCTGATTAATAGCTTCATAAGTTAAAGTACCAGACCTAGAAACAATACCAACTTTACCAACTTTATGTATATTAATTGGCATAATACCTAACCTACAAAAGTCAGGTATTACTAAACCAGGCGAATTTGGACCAACAAAAATGACACCATTTTGCTTACATAATTTCTTTAAAAAAAGCACATCCAAAACAGGCAATCCTTCAGTAATACATACTATAAACTTAATTCCAGCATAAATAGCTTCAATAATAGACTCTTTGCAATTCTGCGCAGGGACAAATATTAAACTAACATTAGCCTTAGTAGATTCCACAGCATCATAAACAGTATCAAAAACAGGTTTTCCTAAATGATATGACCCACCCTTGCCAGGCGATACACCACCAACAATATTTGTAAAGTAATCAATAGATAATCTAGAATGATATGTACCCATTCTACCAGTAAACCCCTGACAAATAACTCTAATATCATTAAAAACAAAATTATTCATTTAAAACCCCTAGATATACCTACAACATTTTTAACAGCGGCTAAAAAATCTGAATAAAAAAACACATTAGGCTGCCCAACTAAAATATCAACAGCCTCATCAGCCATATTTCCAACAAATCGTATAACTATAGGAACAGTAATATTTAAAGACTGAACGGATTTAACAATACTTTTAGCTATAAAATCACACTTAATAATACCACCAAAAATATTAACAAAAATACATGAAACTTTACTATTCATACGAATTATCCTAATAGCATTAAAAACTTTATCTTCAGTTGCATCACCACCTATATCCAAAAAATTTGCAGGCACGCCTCCATAATGCATAATTAAATCCATAGTTGCCATAGCTAACCCAGCACCATTAACAATGCAAGCTATATCACCAGGCATGGAAATATAACTCAAATTATATTTTTTGGCCTCATTTTCAAAAAAATCATTTTGACTAAAATCATAATTTAAAAATAAATCTTCTTGCCTAAAAAATGCATTATCATCAATTTCTATTTTAGCATCCAAACAAAAAAATTCATCATCATACAAAACCAATGGATTAATCTCCAAAAGCAACAAATCATAAAAAACAAAAATTCTAAAAAATACAATCAACAATGATTTAACGCGATTAAAAAAAGCACGATCTAATTCCAAAAATTTTAAAAAAATCCTAACATGATAATCAGAAACACCAAAAAATGGATCAACGACAACTTTTAAAAACCTATCTTTGCTACTCTGCTCAACGCTAACACCAGAACTTTTGGAAAATAAAAAACATATATTTTCATCGGACCTGTCTAAAAAAACTGATAAATAAAAACTAGATAAAAATACAATTTTTTCTTCAACTAAAATTTTATTAATAATTTTTTTATCGCCAGAAGTTTGATTAGTAGCAATGCTACATCCCAAAAGAGAAGTCAATGCAGCATGTAAATCACAATGATTATTATTTACAAAAATTATACCACCATAATTTGCTCTAGACCCAGAATGAATTTGAGCTTTTAATACAAGCTCCTTAATATCCATACTGACAATATGCTTAATATCATCTAACGAGGTAACCAAAAAAGACTTTGGAACAAAAAGACCATACTTTCTAAGAATATTCTTAGCTTGATATTCATGTAAATACATATTTATATACTGAAAAATTAATTGTATTATATAGTATAAAAACACTTTATTTAATAAAAAAATCAAATTTTATGAAAAAACACATTAAAAAAAAAACACACGCGAGAAGAATATTATTACAAAAACTATACGCCATGCACATAAATCATAATGAAAAAACAGAAGAAGATCACATATTCTCAAAACTAAACATAAATAAAATAGATTTAATATATTTAAAATACTCACTTAAAAAAATAATAGAAAAAACAAACATACTAAACCTAATTATAGCCACATATACTCAAAAAGGTTTTGACATAAGTATTATAGAAATAATAATACTAAAAATAGCTACATTCGAAATGTTTTATAATAAAAAACTACCAAATAAAGTAATAATAAATGAATCAATAATTCTAGCAAAACAATTTTGTACAAAAAACAGTCACACAATAATAAATAAAATTTTAGACAACATGTTATAAAACAAGACTAAAATTTTCATTTATCACTTAAAAAATCATTTTTATAACCTTGCTCAATTTCTCTTAAAGCAATAACTGTAACTTTATCTGTTAATGGATCAACAAATAACTTTGAACTCTTCAATGCTATATCGCGTGCTCTTTTAGAAGCAATTAAAACTAATTCAAATTTATTAGGAACAAATTTATAACACTCAAAAATATCAACAGATGGCATAAAATCACCTACTATTATACAATGAAAAAAATTCATTAATATTAAAACATAACTTTTTTAATCCAATTTTGTATTTGGATGAAATGAAAAATAAATTAGTATAATTAAACTTTAATAAAACATTTTTATTTAAAAATTCAAAATTAAGATCATCAACTAAATCAATCTTATTAAATACTAGCCACTTCTCAATTTTAAATAAATCAATATTATATCTTTTTAATTCATTATTTATAACCAATAAATTTCTAAAAAATGAAATCTTAGAATGCAAAATAGATAAGTCAACAACATGCAACAATAAACGAGTTTTTGTTAAATGCTTTAAAAAATTAAAACCTAAACCCGCCCCTAAGCAAGAATTTTTTATTATTCCAGGCAAGTCTGCAAAAACTAAATCATTGAAATATTTTAACCTCACAGCGCCAATAATAGGTTGGAGCGTAGTAAATGGATAATCTGAAACAGCAGAAAAAACATTAGATATATTAGTTATAAGTGACGATTTTCCTGCATTAGGAAATCCAAGTAAACTCACATCTGACAATAATTTTAATTCTAAATGAACATGGATAACTTTAGAACATCCACCAATAACCAATTTGTTAAAAATTAATTGATCACAAGATCTTAAAAAAAAATTTCCATAACCAGCACGCCCACCTCTAAGAACTAACAGTTCTTCACCATCACTTAGAACCTCTCCAAAAAATAAATTTCTCTCAACATCGTAAATAATTGTACCTAATGGCACTTTCACTTTTAAATCACTACCATTTTTGCCTGTTTTGCAATTACCTCTTCCATTAGCTCCATCTTCAGCTTTATAATTAACATTATATTTCAACTTACTAAATGTCTTCAAATTTCTATCACCAACAAAATAAATATCACCCCCCCTGCCACCATTTCCACCATCAGGTTTTTTGGATACTCCAGAAACAGTGCTCAAAAAACTAACAGCACCATTTCCACCTCTCCCAGACGACAAATACAAATCTATAAAATCAACAAAAAACATAAAAACTAATTATCCACAATATTAACATACAAAATTCGTCTTCTACCTTTAAAAGAAAATTTAACAACACCATTTTTCAATGCAAACAGCGTGTGATCTTTCCCTAAACCAACATTAAGCCCATTATGAAATTTTGTACCACGTTGCCTAACAATAATGTTACCACTTTTTACCAATTCACCACCAAAACATTTGACACCTAAACGTTTAGATTTAGAATCTCTACCATTTCTAGAACTGCCTCCAGCTTTTTTCTGTGCCATATACTAAACCTCACAAAATCTATTCATCACCAATAAACATAACCTTTAAAACAGTATAATTTTGTCTATGACCGATACGTTTCATATGATGTTTTCGCCTTCTAAACTTTAAAGTAATTTTTTTATCATCCTTGACATGATTTAAAACTTTTAATTTAACAATTTTGTTATTAACAAAAGGGTCTCCAAAAAAAAATTTATCTCCATCACTTAATAATAAAATCTTATTAATATCAATAAAATCATTTACACTGACATCCATAAAATCAGCCTTTATAACGCTGTCTTTTTCAACTAAATACTGCTTATTTCTATCCAAAATTATAGCATACATAAAAAAACCTTTTAAAAAAATCTAATATCATTTGATTAAAACTTCATTACAATTTTTATCAAACCAATCAACATCGTTTAATCTAGAATTTAATAACTCATTATAAAACAAATTAACTTCATATAAATTACACACCGATTTTTTCTCAATATGTTTTATAAAAATATTAACAATGTTAGAATCAAACCTGTTTCTAGAAAAAGTGCTCAAACTAAACTTTTCTAAAAAAACCTTTAAATCGTAAAACAATGCATACCAATTAACTGAAAGATTATACAATAAAACAGGTACACTACGAACAACCAAAAACCTATTATTAAAAACATCAAAAGCTAATCCGTATAATAAAATAATGTCCTCAAATTCTAAAAAAACCGAGAAAGTATCAGAATCAAATAATTCACAACACAATACACTTTTTTTCAAAATTTTGCCAAATTTAATAAACTGTTTACAACATAAGTTGTAAATAACTCTTTGCCTAATAATACATAGTTTAACAACATAAACTTTGTCGTATAACCTAAAAAAAACATCAGAATTATCTAATATAGTTAAAACGGAATTGTTTAATTCATAAAAAGCTCTATTAGAAAAATTCATACAAAAAAACTGAGTTGATTCTGTAACATAACCTTGTTTAACTGATATAAAATTATTATCGTTAACAAAATCAGTGTTTAAATTTTTACTACAACTAGTTTTATTTCTACTAAATATCTCATTATATATGATCTTATATAATAAACTATATATAAAATAATAATCTCTAAACATTATATCCAATTTCTTATAATTAATAATAATATTATAAAAAGACACATCTAAATACAAATATAAACAATAACCAAAAAAAAAATTTTTTTTATTTTTTAAACCTAAAATATCGTAAAAAATATCATCTATTATTGATAAACTAACAAGTCTACTATTAACAAAAAAATACCTACAAAGCTTATTATAACGTTTTACGCCACTCAAATATATAAATCCATCAAAATTTATTTTAGAATCACTAAAATTTATATTTATAACATCATCAAAAGACACACCACTATTTAACATTTCTATGCGCTTTAATTTAGAAAACGCATTAGTACAATGTGGCAAATTTAAAACCTCCATACCATTCTTAAAAATAACAAAATGAACATTAAAATTAGATAACGCAGCAATTTTGAAAACACTAAATAACTTATAATATTCATGGTCCAAATCGCCTAAAAGTAATCTAAAATTAAGATTATTATAAAATAAATCTAACACTTCAATTATAGTACCATTAACACACGCACAAGAAAAAATACAAAAATCAGTCCAATTGCTCAAAAAAGTAGCCCTGTATGCCATGCTTTGATCATATGGTTTAGAAAAAATATTCAATCTAGAAACAGAATTTATTAAAAATAAAGATTCTCCTCTAAATCCATAAGTTTTTATATTATTTAAATCATTAATGGTCGCAATTTTACTAGTATTAAACCTAGAACAAACTTTATGTAAATCGCCTTTATAAATACCAATACCATTATCAATAACCCTTATTAAATTAATACCAGCATCTTCAATATGGACAGAAATACTAGAACTATTGGCATCCAAACTATTTTCAATCAATTCTTTCAAAACACACGATGGACTATATATTAATGTGCTAAAACTTAACTTTCTTATAATATCATCAGATAGTTTATGTATAACAGATTTTTCCATAAAAACTTTAAAAAAATTTCAACATAGCAACCTAATCTCTTCATTATAATAAATATTATATACACACCTAGCGCATATTTGCAATTCATTTACAAAAAAAGGATTAACATTTCTATGCCAACATCTACAACACTTAGAAAAAACAGATTTGTTAATTTTATAATTAATACCAGTTGTATTAAACTCCGATCCATGCCCATTTAATAATAAAACAATATTAACACCTGACACTAAAAAAAACAGATGCAAATCACATACAAATTTATTTAAAAAACTAAACCAATAGCTATTGCAAAAAATATCCAAATTTAATTCTAAAGATGTACCAATATCATACTCTGTCCTAAAAATCTCTATAATCTTATTAACATCGTCTTTTAAAAAAAAAAGCAAATCACAAGACAACATATCAAAAACATTAAATTTAACATCATTATTAAAAATATTAATATCTATATCAAAACTAGACATATATACAGATTTAGCATCAACAACATTCATGTTAAGCCAAATTTCTTCAGCAGTAAAAGATAGAATTGGAGAAATCAATTTAACAAAATTATACAACATATAATAAATAACAATATAACTTGATAATCTACAAAAAGAATTTAAACCAGATAAATACAATCTATCTTTAACAATTTCAAAAAATTTACAACCTAATTCATCAATACAAAAACTATAAATTTTTTTATAAACTAAATGAAATTTATAGTCATTAAAACCAAACAAAACATCATTCTTAAATAAGATAAATTTATTCAATATCCATTTATCAATATAAAGAAGATTCAATTTTTCAAACACGGAAAAATTAAAATTATAGCAACTAACATTAGATAACAAAAACCTAAAAGTATTCCTAATCTTTCTGTAACATTCACTAATACGACTCAAAATTTCATCAGAAATATTAACATCAAAAAAATAATTAACTGATGACACCCATAATCTCAAAACATCAGCTCCATAAACATTAATCACTTCATGAGGTGAAATAACATTATTAAGTGATTTAGACATTTTTCTTCCAAAACCATCTAACACAAAACCATGAGCTATAACAAGCTTAAAAGCGCACATGTCAAAATTAGCTACAGAATTAATCAAAGATGCTTGGAACCACCCACGATATTGATCATTACCTTCCAAACATAAATCAAACGGAATTTTAATATAATCAAATTTATCCAAAAGAAATTTATAAACACTGCTGGAATCATACCACACATCCAGTACATCAGTTACCTTGTTATAAATATTACTATCAACATTAAATAAATCAAAAACATTTTCATTATACCAAAAAGCAGTGCCTTTTACTTTTACCAACTCAATAATTTTATCAAGAATAGCCCCTGAGTTTGGGTGTAAAAGCTCACTATCTTTACAAACAAACAAAAATATTGGCACTCCCCAAATCCGCTGCCTAGATAAACACCAATCAGGTCTATCAATCAACATAGAATAAATTTTCTTTTTTCCATGATCAGGTGCCCATTTAACAGAACTACTTGACAAATTGATAATTCTTTCTCTTAAAGCCATATTATCCATATTCAAAAACCATTGGTTAGTAGTTCTAAATATTAAGGGAGTTTTATGTCTCCAACAATGCGGATATCTATGAACAATAACTTCGTGAAACAAGAGATTTGCTTTTTCCTTAATATACTTAACTATATATAAATTTACATCTTTAACATTACAATTAGCAAAAACATCTACATCACCATAAAAATAACCATTAATATCAATTTTATTTTTTATAGGCAACTCGCTTTTTAAAGCTACTTTATAATCATCATACCCATGAGCAGGAGCAATATGAACACATCCAGTCCCTGATTCGCTGTAACATGATCACTCAAAACAACCTTTATAAACTTACCGTAAAAAGGATGAGCTATACGCATACTAGTAAAAAAATCAGCATTGAATGTGAATAAAACATGAAATCTCAAAAATCCTAATTTTTTAACAACACTATCAAGCAATTTTTTATCTAAAATATAACCAACTTCCTTGTAAGCAATTAAAACATATTCAGAGTTAGGATATAATGCCACAGCTTCATTAAATGGCAAGGTCCAAGGTGTGGTAGTCCAAACAATAAAACCTACTCTAGAAAAATAAAATTTATTAAAAAATTGTTCAAAATCATAAATTTCAAAAAACACATATATAGAATCAGATTTTTTTTCCAAATATTCTAACTCTGCATCAGCTAAAGCTGAAGCACAATCAAAACACCAATAAACAGGCCTAACACTATTATAAATATAATTATTATCAACTAATGATTTAAATGTACTAACTATTGAAGATTCAAAAGAAAAATCCATAGTTTTATAAAAACACGCCCAATCAGCATTTACCCCAAGTCTAATAAATGAAGTTTTTTGAATATTTATTTGTTCGTCAGCATACTTCCTACAAAGTGATCTAAATTCGTTATCAGAAATAGAAAGATTAGACTTTTTAATAGTTTTTTCTACATTAATTTCTATCGGCAATCCATGACAATCCCATCCTGGGACAAAATTCACAAAAAAGCCATCAAGAATTTTAAATTTACAAATGATATCTTTTAAAATTTTATTAAATGCATGACCTATATGAATGTCACCATTAGAATACGGAGGTCCATCACTCAAAACAAAAATCTTTCGATTTTTTTTTTGATTTTTATACAAATTTAAATCAGTCCAATATTTTAATATACCTAACTCACTACGACTCAAATTAGCCTTCATAGAAAACGTAGTTTCGGGTAAATTTAAAGTTACTTTATAATCCATCAAAAACTCTCACAAGAAAACATATACATAACTAAATTAAACAAAAATATATAAAAAATAACAACACAATTCTTAAAAAAAATTTGCATAATCCTTACAAAAAATATATTATTATGAAAATATTGCTGACGTAGCTCATCTGGTAGAGCAGCTGACTTGTAATCAGCAGGTAGTAGGTTCAAGTCCTATCGTCAGCTACATTCTAATTATTTCTCTTGACTTTTACATATTAGAATGAAAAAATATTCATTTATCTAAGGAGGAGTGCCCGAGTGGCCAAAGGGAGCAGACTGTAAATCTGATGGCCGTTAATGGCCTACGTAGGTTCGAATCCTACTTCCTCCAGAAAAAAAAATATATATACAAAAACAAAATGCGGATGTAGTTTAATGGTAAAACTTCAGCCTTCCAAGCTGATAAAGTGGGTTCAATTCCCATCATCCGCTTTTAAAATGCCCATATAGCTCAGAGGTAGAGCACTTCCTTGGTAAGGAAGCGGTCACCGGTTCAATTCTGGTTATGGGCTTAAAAAAAATGGGAGAAATTAAGTGTCAAAAATAAAATTTGAAAGAACATTACCACACATAAATGTAGGTACTATAGGACACGTAGATCATGGGAAAACCACTCTTACTGCAGCAATAACAAAAGTCTTATCTAAAAAATACGGTGGAGAATTTAAGGATTACGGCGACATAGACTCAGCACCGGAAGAAAAAGAAAGAGGAATAACAATAGCTACAGCTCATGTGGAATATAAATCAGACAAAAGGCATTATGCGCACGTTGATTGCCCTGGCCATGCTGATTACGTCAAAAATATGATAACAGGTGCAGCACAAATGGATGGTGCAATATTAGTTGTATCAGCTGCTGACGGTCCAATGCCACAAACAAGAGAGCATATACTCCTAGCAAGACAAGTTGGTGTACCATATATTGTTGTATACCTTAACAAAGTAGATTTAGTTGAAGATGAGGAATTATTGGATTTAGTAGAACTGGAAATAAGAGAATTGCTATCAAAATACGATTTTCCTGGCAACGAAATCCCGATAATTAAAGGTTCAGCATTAAAAGCATTAAATGATGATAAATCAGAGCTTGGTGAACAATCAATTTTAACACTAATATCAACAATGGATAAATATTTTCCAATTCCAAAAAGAGATATAGAAAAACCATTTTTATTACCAATAGAAGACGTTTTTACAATATCAGGACGCGGTACTGTAGTAACTGGTAGAATAGAAAGAGGTGTAATAAAAATAGGAGATGAAGTGGAAATAATTGGCATAAGGAAAACAATAAAAACCATTTGCACTGGCATAGAAATGTTTAGAAAAATATTAAATGACGGACAGGCTGGGGATAATGTAGGAATTCTATTAAGAGGTACAAAAAAAGAAGAAGTAGAAAGAGGCCAAGTTTTGGCAAAAGTAAAAAGTATAACACCACATAAAAAATTTAAAGCAGAAGTATATGTGCTAAGCAAAGAAGAAGGTGGCAGGCATACGCCATTTTTCAATGGATACAGACCACAGTTTTACTTCAGAACAACAGATGTAACTGGCGAAATGACTCTACCAAAAAACGTAGAAATGATCATGCCAGGTGATAATATAAACATAGATATCAATTTAATATACCAAATAGCAATGGAAAATGGATTACGGTTTGCTATAAGAGAAGGCGGAAAAACAGTTGGCGCCGGCATTGTTTCAGAGATATTAGAATAAATTAATTATAAAAGGCCAGTGGCTCAATCCGGTAGAGCAGCGGTCTCCAAAACCGCGGGTTGGGGGTTCAAATCCCTCCTGGCCTGGCAGATTTAATAAAATGAAAAAATACATAACATTAAAACTACTAATAACTGCAACATTCTCGTTAATTCTTATAATAACGCTAACTAGTGTTCTAACAAAAAAAATTATAATCTTAGCGATAGTAACTGGTATTAGCTTAATAATATTGACACTATTAACATTACTATTTATAAGTAACACAACTAATAAAATGTATTTAAATGAAATAAAATTAGAAATAAAAAACATACATTGGCCGCAAAAAAAAGAGATTAACCAATCAATGTTAATAACGACAGTTATAATACTTTTGTCTGGTTTAATCTTATGGATCATAGACTCTATGTTAACATTTCTCATATCAAAAATCATATGATCAAAGAACATGCATTAAAAAAATGGTATATCATACAAACAGTTTCAGGACATGAAACTAAAGTAAAAGACCTCTTAGAAAGCAAAATAACACAATTAAAATTAAATAGACTTTTTGGAAAGATTTTAATACCAACCGAAGATATCATAGAAATAAAAGCAGGGAAAAAACACACGAGTAAAAGAAAAATGTTCCCAGGTTACATCCTTATAGAAATGCAAATAAATGAAAAAACTTTACAAACAATAAAAAATACAAAACAAATATTTGGATTCATAGGTGGAACGCTTGAAAAACCAACACCACTAACAGATAATGAAACACACATAATCCTAGAAAAAATAAAAGCAAGTTCAAACAAACCAAAACCAAAAAAAACTTTTGAACTAGGCGAAATGGTGAGAGTAATGGATGGCCCATTTTCAGATTTCAATGGCGCTGTTGAAGAAATAAATTACGATAAGAATAGATTATGCGTAGGCGTATTAATATTTGGTCGATCAACCCCAGTAGACCTTGATTTTAATCAAGTAGAAAAAATATAAAAAATTATAACAATTATGAAAACAACAATTAAATTACAAATAAAATCTCAAGAAGCAAATCCCAGCCCTCCAATAGGTCCAGCTCTTGGATCAAAAGGGGTAAATATAATGAGCTTTTGCAATAAATTTAACGAACTTACAAAAAATATGCCAGAAATTAAAAAAGGTATGACTGTTTCAGTAATAATTGATATCTATCCAGATAAAAGTTTCGATTTTATTGTAAAATCTCCACCAGCCTCAACATTAATAAAAAGTATAATAAACATAAATAAAGGTAGTAATTGCCCAAATAAAACAACAGTTGGAAAAATTAAACTCGAACAATTACAATTAATTGCCAACCAAAAATCCAAAGATTTAATTGTAAACACAAATGCTGCTGCAATAAAAACATTAATTGGCACAGCAAAAAGTATGGGAATAGAAATTGAATGAAGACAAAAATTAAAAATTTAAGCACCTCTTTTGAAAAAGCTGTAGAAATAATAAAAAATTCTAAAAAACGCAAATTCAATGAAAGCATAGACATAGCAATACAATTAGCTCTAGTACCAAGCAAAAAAAACATAATAATAAAAGGTTGTTCATTCTTACCTAATAATACAGGTAGAAATTTAAAAATAGCAGCATTTCTAATAAACGAAAATGAGTTAAATGAAGCTAAAAATTCAAATATAGAAACAATTATCCAAGAAAAAAATATAATAGATTTTAGCAAAAAACAAATAAAATTTGATGTACTTGTAAGCACACCAACGTCTATAGTTAAACTTGGTAAATTAAATAAAATTTTAGGTTCAAAAAATCTAATGCCAGATATAAAATATGGCACAATAACAACAAATATAACAGAAACAACTAATAAACTAAAAAGCAATTATGTAAAATTCAAAAATGATAAAAATGATATAATACATAGTATTTTAGGAAAAATTAATTTAGACACAAAAAAATTAAAAGAAAATGCAGAAGCAATAATAAACGATATTAAAAAAAATAAACCACAAAATTGCAAAAGCATCGTAATTAAAAAAATACATATTTCCAGTACCATGGGACAAAGTTCTGAAATAAATCTAAATTCACTTAATATTTAATAAAACCAATGAGCAAAATACTTAAACAAAAATCAACAATGCTAAATGAAATAAATGAATTAGTTTCTAATTCCGTTTCTACAACAGTAATAAACTATTCAAAAACAACATCTTTGGAAATAAAACTTTTAAGAAAAGAATTATTTAACAATAATCTTAAAATAAAAGTACTTAAAAATACATTGACAAAAAAAGCATTAGTAAATACAACAAAAAAAGATTTAATACCCTATATTACTGGACAAATTTTAATAATATTTGGCCAAGATGAAGTATTTAATCACATTAACCTAGTAAACAATTTTAACAAAAAAAACAATAACTTAAAAATAAAAGCAATTTACATATATAACAAGCTTTTTATAAATGATGACATTAAAAAAATAATAAACTTAAACTCAAAAGAAACAGAAATATATAATATAATTACATCTATAAAAACACCATTAACACTTTTAATAAACATATTAAAAGTATTAACACAAACAAAAATAGGAGAGCAAAATGTCAATAAATAAAGAAGATATAGTAAACTCAATATCAAAAATGAATATATTAGAATTAACAGAACTTACTGATCTAATATCCACAAAATTTAATATATCTACACATAGCATTCAAACAATAAATAAATCAAATAACGAAAATACAGCTACCGAAAAAACACCTACTGAAAAAACAACATACACAATAACACTAACATCATTCGGGGATAATAAACTAAACGTAATAAAAACCATACGCACAATTATGGATCTGGGATTAAAAGAAGCAAAAGATTTTGTAGAAAAATTACCAGCCATTATAAAAGAAAATATTCAAAAAACAGATGTTGAAAAAATAAAAACAGCTTTGGAAGCAAGCGGCGCTAAAATAGAAATTAAATAATGTTTAATATAACTTGGAAAAAAATATGATAAATACAGAAGACATGCAATTATCATACACAGAAAAAAAATGTCTACGTATAAAATTTGGAGAACATATAGAAAAATTAAAAGTACCTAAACTACATAATATACAATTAAAATCATACGAAAAATTCATACAAGCCAACGTAGATAATGATTCAGCAAGACAGAATATCGGTTTAGAACGCGTTTTAAAAGATACGTTTCCAATATATAGTAACAGCAAAAATTCAAAATTGGAATACATTAATTATACAATACCACGACCATTATTTACTCCAGCTGAATGTAAAATAAAAGGTTTAACATATGCCAGTCCACTAAAATTAAATCTAATTTTTACAAAATATAACATTCACAAAAAAGAAAAAAGTAAACCGATAGAACAAGACGTATACGTGTTAGACATGCCATTAATGACGCAAAAAGGCACATTCATTATAAATGGTACAGAAAGAGTAATAGTATCGCAATTACATAGATCGCCAGGCCTGTTTTTTGAATTAGATAAAACAAAACAAAATATATATTCAAACAAAGCATCATATATAGCAAAAATAATACCACATAGAGGCTCATGGTTAGATATAGAAATAGATACAAAAAATTGTATATTTGCAAGAATAGATAAAAAAAGAAAATTTCCATTCACAATTTTATTAAAAGCATTAAATTTAACTACTCAAGATATATTAGATTTATTTATAGAAAAACCATCTTCAACCTCTGAAAACTTAAGCCAACAAAATCATGATACTGATCACAATTTATATAAACAATACATAACTAATACACTAAAACTAGAAAATATAACAAAACAAACAGACGCATTAACAGAATTATATAAAATAATCCGCCCAGGAGAAATTATAGGTAGTGAATCAATTAAACAATATTTTGAAAATTTATTTTTTTCAAATGAAAAATATGATCTTTCAAAGATTGGTAGAATGAAAATAAACAAAAGATTAAATAACTTTGACTTCATTGAAACTACTTTATGCAACAATGATATCATAAACATAACAAAAAAATTAATAGGCATAAAAACAGGCACAGATCATGTAGATGATATAGATCATCTAGGCAATAGACGAGTAAGAAGCGTTGGAGAAATAATAGAAAATCAAATCAAAACAGGTCTTTCTAAAATAGAAAAAGCAGTAAAAGAAAAATTAACTTTAGCAGAAAAAGAAAATTTATCACCAAACGAAATAATAAATACTAAACCAATAGCTTCAACAATAAGAGAATTTTTTTGCTCAAGTCAATTATCACAATTTATGGATCAAATAAATCCATTATCAGAAATAACCCATAAAAGAAGAATCTCAGCATTAGGTCCTGGTGGATTAACTAGAGAACGAGCTGGATTTGAAGTGCGAGATGTACATAATACACATTATGGTAGAATCTGTCCAATAGAAACTCCAGAAGGTCCAAATATAGGATTAATAAATTCATTAGCTATATATGCAAAAACTGATGAGTACGGATTTCTAGAAACACCATATATAAAAGTTGACAATAAAAAAATCACAGACGAAATAATATACTTATCTGCCATAGACGAAAGTGATTATATAATAGCTCAAGCAAATGCCAAAGTAAACAAAAATACAATGACTCTAGACGGCGATCAAATATCATGCAGATTTAAAAATGAGTTTATAATAACAACTAATGATAAAGTGGAATTCATAGATATTTCTCCAAAACAAATAGTATCAGTAGCAACGGCATTAATACCTTTTTTGGAGCATGATGACGCAAACAGGGCTTTAATGGGATCAAATATGCAGCGACAAGCTGTGCCATTATTAAAAGCAGAAAAACCACTAGTAGGCACAGGCATGGAAAAAATTGTTGCATTAGATTCAGGGGCTACAGTAATGGCAAAAAGAACAGGTGTAGTAGAAAAGGTTGACGCTACCAGAATAATAATTAAAGCACATAAATCAGAAATTATTGATAACGAACTAGGTGTTGACATATACAATTTAATAAAATACGCCAGATCAAATCAAAATACATGCATAAATCAAAAACCACTTGTGAAAAAAGACGATTTAATTAAAAAACATGATATAATAGCAGATGGCCCAGCTACAGATTTAGGTGACTTAGCATTAGGACAAAATCTTCTTGTTGCTTTTATGTCATGGAATGGATTTAATTTTGAAGATTCAATAATAATATCAGAAAATGTAGTGAAAGAAAATAAATTAACGAGCATTCACATAGAAGAATTAATATGCATAGCACGAGACCTCAAACTTGGGCCAGAAGAAATAACATCAGATATACCAAACATAAGTACATCATCACTAGCAAAATTAGATGAGTGTGGAATAATATATATTGGAACCAAAGTAACACCGGGTGATGTTTTAGTAGGAAAAGTTACAAAAAAAAGCGAATCACAATTAACTCCAGAAGAAAAATTATTACAAGCGATTTTTGGTGAAAAAGCCTCAGATGTAAAAGATTCTTCACTTAAAGTTCCACAAGGCATAACTGGGACAGTAATAGATGTACAAATATTTACACGCGATCCATCAAAAAAAGACAAAAGATCATTAGAAATTGAAGATTTCAAAATTAAAAATATTAAAAAAGATTTATCAGATGAATTAGATATTCTTAAAAATGATATTTCTATGGAATTAGAAGATTTAATAAAAGAAAACAAAAACAAAAACCACTCTTCAATATTAACATTAGATTCAATAATTAACACTGAAACAAAAGATATAAAAAATATAAAAATTAAAAAAAAAAATATTAAAAATAAAATTATTAAAAAACGCATTCAATTAGATGAAATTGTACAAGAAAATAATCTTAAATTAATAGAATTAGAAGAAAAAATAAAACGTGGAGACGATTTGCCGCCTGGTATACTTAAAATGGTAAAAGTTTCAATTGCTATAAAAAGAAAAATACAAGTAGGGGATAAACTATCTGGCAGGCATGGAAATAAAGGCGTCATATCAACCATAGTGCCTATAGAAGATATGCCATACCTTAAAAATGGTAAAATAATAGATTTAATCTTAAATCCACTCGGCGTACCTTCAAGAATGAATGTAGGTCAAGTATTAGAAACCCATCTTGGATGGGCAGCAAAAGCATTAGGAGAAAAACTAAAAAAATTACCCCTTGATCAAGCAAAAGAATTCATAGAAAAAGTATATAATATTAAAAACCACAACATAAATATAAATATGTTTTCAAATTCTGAATTAAATACATTAATTGAAAACTTAAAAAATGGTATACCAATAGCAACTCCAGTTTTCGATGGAATAAAAGAAGAAGAAATTAAAATTTTATTAGATTTGGCAGATTTACCTAAATCTGGAAAATCAACATTATATGACGGAAAAAATAGTATACCATTTGATAACGATGTAACCGTCGGATACCAATATATAATGAAGCTTAATCATTTAATAGATGATAAAATGCATGCAAGGTCAACCGGTTCATACAGCCTAGTTTCACAGCAGCCGTTAGGTGGAAAAGCACAATTTGGAGGACAAAGATTTGGAGAAATGGAAGTTTGGGCATTAGAAGCATACGGAGCAGCTTATACACTACAAGAAATGTTAACAATAAAATCCGACGATATATCAGGTAGAACTAAAATATATAAAAACGTAATAGACAATAACTTTCAATCAGACCCAGGAATACCAGAAGCATTTAACGTCCTATCAAAAGAAATTTTATCACTTGGATTAAATATAGAGTTAGATAAAGATTAACTACTGGAGAAAAACTTGAAAGATATAATAGATATAATTAAAAAAAAATCAGACATAGAAAATTTCAACTGTATTAAAATAGGACTAGCCTCTCCAGAACAAATATTAGCAAGATCATATGGTGAGATTAAAAAAGCAGAAACAATAAATTACAGAACATTTAAGCCAGAAAGAGACGGTTTGTTTTGTGCAAAAATTTTTGGTCCAATAAAAGATTATGAATGCTTATGTGGAAAATATAAAAAACTAAAACATAGAGGCATAATTTGTGAAAAATGCGGTGTAGAAGTTACTTCGTCTAATGTTAGAAGAAGTAGAATGGCTAATATAACATTAGCTACACCGATAGCACATATATGGTTCTTAAAATCTTTACCATCAAAAATAGGTTTACTATTAGATATAAACTTAAAAGATGTAGAAAAAATTCTATATTTTGAACAATATGTAATAATAGATCCTGGAACAAGTTTGCTAAAAAAAGGTAACCTACTAACTGAAGATGAAAGCACTAATATATCCAAGCAATATGGCGATGAAGTCATAATTCAAATTGGTGCAGAAGCAATACAAACATTGTTAAAAAATTTAAACATACACAATGAAATAAAAGATACAAAAGAAAAAATTAAACTAACAAACTCAGATATAAAAATTAAAAAATTATCCAAAAGATTGAAAATATTAGAATCATTTGCAAATTCTGATAATAAACCAGAATGGATGATACTAAATGTATTGCCAGTTTTACCACCAGATCTAAGACCGCTAGTTCCATTAGATGGCGGTAGATTTGCATCATCTGATTTAAATGACTTATACAGACGTGTAATTAATAGAAATAATAGATTAAAAAAATTAATTGACCTAAGTGCCCCAAATATAATAATAAAAAATGAAAAGAGAATGTTGCAAGAAGCAATAGATGCTTTAATAGACAATGGTCGCCGAGGAAAAACAGTCAATGGATCAAACAAACGACCACTAAAATCATTAGCAGACATGATAAAGGGAAAACATGGAAGATTTAGGCAAAATTTATTAGGAAAACGAGTTGATTATTCTGGTAGATCAGTGATAGTCGTAGGTCCTAAACTAAAATTGCATCAATGTGGATTACCTAAAAAAATGGCAATAGAATTATTTAAACCTTTTATATTCGGCGAATTAAAAAAACGAAATATAACAACCACAATTAAAAGTTCTAAAAAACTCGTTGAAGAAGAAGGATCTAATATTTGGGATATACTAAATGAAATAGTATACGAACATCCAGTACTTCTAAACAGAGCACCGACTTTGCACAGACTTGGTATCCAAGCTTTTGAACCAATATTAATAGATGGCAAGGCAATACAACTACATCCATTAGTATGTACAGCCTTTAACGCTGACTTCGATGGCGATCAAATGGCTATACATATTCCATTAACAATAGAAGCGCAATTAGAATCTAAAATACTAATGATGTCAACAAATAATATATTATCACCAGCAAACGGAGAACCTACAATAGTACCATCACAAGACATAGTTTTAGGAATATATTATTTATCAAAAGAAAAAAAATGCGATGATAAAAATTTTAAATTTTTTAAAAATGTCAATGATATAGAAAAAGCGCTTGAAAATTCAACAATTAAATTACATGAAAGCATACTCTTACAAGTAAAACAATCATTTATAAAAACAACATGCGGTAGAGCACTGTTAAGTAAAATACTTCCAGAAAATTTAAGCTTCGATTTAATAAATAAATTAATGACAAAAAAGGAAATTTCAAATTTAATAAGTATATGTTACAAAAAAAATGGCGTAAAAGACACAGTCATCTTAACTGATAAATTAATGAACATAGGTTTTGACTACGCAACAAAATCTGGAATATCAATAGGAATAGAAGACATACGCATACCAAAAGAAAAATATGATATAATTAAAAAAACAGACGAACACATATTAAATATAGACCACGCTTATGCCAATGGACTAATAAATAAAGAAGACAGATACAACCAAATAATTGACACATGGTCAAAAGCAAACGACTCAATAACAAAAGTATTAATGAAAAATTTATCAATTAAAGAAATAACAAATTCTGATGGAAAAATATTGACAGAAGACTCATTTAATCCAATATACATGATGGCAGAATCAGGCGCTAGAGGTTCTATAACTCAAATAAGACAGCTAGCAGGTATGAGAGGCTTAATGGCAAAGCCTGATGGATCAATAATAGAAACTCCAATAACAGCCAACTTCAGAGAAGGCTTAAATATATTGCAATACTTTATATCAACACACGGTGCAAGAAAAGGTTTGGCTGACACTGCGCTAAAAACAGCTAATTCTGGATATTTAACTAGAAGACTTGTAGATGTAGCACAAGATATTGTAATTACTAAAAACGACTGTGAAACACACGACAGCATAACTATTACAGAAGTCGTTGATGATGGAAATGTTGTAGAAAAATTAACAGATAAAATAAAAGGCAGAATAATTCAAGAAAATATTCTAGATAAAAGTGGAAATATAATAATAAATATAGGTACATTACTAAACGACGAACATATAGAACTTATAGACCAACTAAATATAAAAAAAATAATAGTGAGATCAGTTATAACATGCAAATTAAAACATGGAGTATGTTCTAAATGTTATGGAACAGACTTAACAACAAATAAACTAATAAGTATAGGTGAAGCTGTAGGCGTAATTGCAGCACAATCAATAGGCGAACCAGGCACACAACTCACTATGAGAACATTTCATATAGGCGGAGCAGCATCAAGAACCACATTAATAAATAATATTCAAAATAAAAATGCAGGAATAATAGAATATAAAAATATTAAAACAATTACACAAGAAAAAACAAACAACATCATATCAATCTCACGATCAGGCAAAATTATCATAACAGATAAAGAAAAAAAAGAATTAGAGCAATATAAAATACCATATGGGGCTACAATACATAAATTAAATCATTCGCTAATTCAAAAAAATGAATTAATAGCAACATGGGATCCACATAATATACCTATAATATCAGAAACAAATGGCATCATAAAATATTCAAATTTAATAGAAGGTATAACACTTAAAAAAGAACTCGACGAAGCTACAGGTATATCAAATCTAATAGTATTTGACTCAAACAAAAGCGAACAAAATATAAATAACGTAAAACCAAGCATAGAAATAATTAATACAAACATTTTAACCGAACTCAACGAAAAAAATATAACTAACTACTTTTTATCACCAGGAACAATAATAAGTGTAGAAAATAACCAAAAAATAAAAATTGGTGACATTATAGCTAAAATTCCAAAAGAAACATCAAAAGTAAAAGATATAACTGGAGGCTTGCCACGGGTAGCAGATATATTCGAAGCTAGAAAACCAAAAAATCCAGCTATTTTAGCAGACGTATCTGGAACTGTTCTTTTTGGAAAAGAAACAAGAGATAAAAACAGAATATTAATACAAGATGAAAACGAAAATTTTCATGAAATTTTAATTCCAAAATGGAAAAATGTAAACGTATTTGAAAATGAAAGTGTGTTGCGAGGTGATATACTAGTAGAAGGCGAGCAAAACTTACATGATATCTTAAGACTATTAGGTATTAACGAATTAACTGACCAAATTAAAAAAGAAGTACAAGAAGTATATAGGCTACAAGGCGTAAAAATAGATGACAGGCATATAGAAATAATAGTCAAACAAATGCTTAAAAAAGTAATAATTGTTGATCCAGGCGATAGCGATATGATAAAAGATGACCAAGAAAACATGTCAACAATAGAAAAAATAAACAAAACACTAAAATCTGAAAATAAAAAAGAAGTTATATTCAAACCAATTCTTTTAGGCATTACCAAGGCAGCATTAACAACTGAATCTTTTATATCTGCAGCATCATTTCAGGAAACTACAAAAATATTAACAGATGCAGCCATAAGCGGGAAAAAGGATAAATTATTAGGTCTAAAAGAAAACGTAATTGTTGGAAAATTAATACCAGCTGGTACAGGTTTTTACCAAAAACTTAATCAACCATGATAAACTTCATTAAAACAGTAGTTAAAAACAATAAGGAAACAATATCATTAACACTACTATTACTAACAGTATGCATTTTAATAAAAAGTTCATTTTTTCTACCAATAATTACAAGTATAGTAATAACATATTTTTTATATAACATTAAAAAACTTTTATTAAAAATTGGATGTTCAAATAATATATCATTCATCATCACATACTCAATATTTCTAGCTAGCTTCTCCATAATATTAATAATATTGGTTCCAATAATATTTAAACAACTAGCTAATTTATTTAATGATATACCAATAATTTTACAAAAAATAAAAATTTTAACATATCAAAACTATCCATCAATTCTATCAACAGAACACACAAACATTATTTTTTCTAATATAACAACATATATTCAAAGTATTGGAAAAACTATAATAAGCGCATCATTGATATCCATAGCTATAATAACAAAATGGATAATCTACATATTTATAATTCCAATTCTAGTGTTATTTTTATTAAAAGACCATGCTAAAATTTCAGAATGGTTTTACAAAATAACACCACAAAAAATGAATTTTTTAAAAACCATATGGTCGGCAATAGATAAACAAATAGAAAACTACATACGAGGAAAATTAATAGAAATTATAATAATCACTATAGCCAATTATATTCTTTTTAAAATGTATAAAATAGCATACTCTGATCTTTTGGCAATAATGGTAGGAATATCGGTAATAATACCATACATAGGTGCAATAATAATAGCCATACCAGTAATATTAATATCTGCCGTGCATCTTGGGGCATCAAATAATTTTTTATATATAATTTTAATATACACATTAATACAATTAATTGACGGAAATATTCTAGTACCATTATTATTTTCTGAAGTTGTAAACCTACATCCAATATCAATAATGATATCTGTTATAATATTTGGCACGACATTAAACATCTACGGAGTTTTTTTTGCAATACCATTAGCACTAGTAATAAAAGCAATAATCAATATATATCTTAAACAATAAGAACCCTAACACCATACAAAAAACCACTATTACCCTTATATACCCAATTTTTAGTTGTTGAAGTAATAGTTAATATAATTTTACATCACATGAAGATAACCGCTCACTTTACTGCTAATCATAACATATCATTTTAAAACAGATAAAAACAATACAACTTCCAATCCTAGCATCATCTATATTTTTTTAAATAATAATCAAAGAAAAGAAAATAATATATACGCTTATTTTATTGATGCTGCTAAAGATAAAAATTCTTTAATAAAATTTCTTGTTGAGGCCAGCGGCGTTATGGCTGGAGGATCGGCAGATCCAATAAATTTGTTGGCATACGGTTCTATGCTAAATTCTTTTAGTAAAACAAAATTCCTAAATAAAAAAAATAGATCCTTTTATTGGTGGCGCTGTCGGCGCCGGCGCGGCCACGGCAATAACAGAAATGCCAGACCAAATTTCAAATTTTGTTTATAATAACAAAGAAAATTCATATTTAAAAAATATAGCTTATTCTTCTTTATTTGGAGGTGCTCGTATATTTTTTTTGGATAAAATTTTTAATAAATTTAAACCAATTAATTTAGAAGATGAATTTTACAAAAATAAAGTAATGCATGCAATCGAAGAAAATAAAGTAAAAGATATACATATTGATCCTATTTTACTTAAAAAAGATATTAATAATGAAAAATTATTTCAAGACCCATTGCATAATATCAATTCTATAGACAACGCTGCTGGAAATATACAAAATTGCTTAAAAACGCTTGATAATAAAGTTGGTGAAAATGAACTTGTTAAAGAATTTTTAGATTTAGACCAGCGTAGATCTTTGCTACTGGTAAAAGAAAAAAATATTAATGCAGATTTTACATTTGAAAATATGTCTCGTCAACTTAAAAAGTAAATTAATGAAATAACATCTAAACAAAAATCAGTTTTGGCTAAATTTTCTTCACAAGATGAAAAATTATTAAATGAATTTATTCTTGTAGAAAAGGAAATAAATAAAAATATCAATTATTATCACAACATTTCATTAGATTAAAAAAATATTGCACCATATCAAGAATTGCACGACTTAATGTTATCTAAAAATATTTATATAAGTCCAGACGATATTTTAAAACTATTTAATCAAAAAACTAATTTAAATGATAGGTTGAATTTTTTTTCGTTAAATTTGTATGATTTTAAATATAAAGCCGAATCTATTAAAGATATAAAAAGTTTAATTAATTTAACAAGATATGACGAAGAAAAAATAAATAAATTACCAAAAAAAATAAGACAGCATATAAGCAAAGGAGTAAGAAAGTCAAATATTTTAAAAGGGTTATCACATTCATTTGCAAAAAAAGATATGAGTCAATTTATAGAAACAACGCAAAAATATTTTAAAAAACCAAATTTTTTGGGTCGGTTATTTAAAAGAGAGTTAAATAAAAAAAAATATATAAACAACACCAATGCATTTAAAACTTTAAGTGATCATTTAAATGATTGTTCCGATCTTTATAAATACAGCGCATATGAAAAAATAAATATATTATCAAAATCTAGGCAGAATATAGAGTTTTTAGCAAAACATAAAAATCCTTATATTGGTTTTAAGAGACTTTTAGAATCGTGTCATTCAGCAAGATATAGTTTAAACGCGTCAGTTTCCAGTAAATTTTATAACAAACTTGGTAGATTAGGTCTTACAGATTATTTAAAAAAAGGAGAAAATGATTTAAGTATATTAAATGCTATAGAAAATATTTTAAATAAAAATAAAAAAGGTAACTTAGTGTTAGATAAAAGAGCTGTTGTTGTAGCTAAACAAATTCTTGAACATAGAAATTTTTTTAATTCTAAATTGGAATCTATAGGCGTTTATATTCCACATTCCGATTCATATCTTATGCGACAATCGCATGATCCAGTTAAATTAATAAGAGATGGATTTGATGGTTGGTTTAAAGATATATACGAGTGTATTGATATTGAAAAAACATTTTCTGGCACAAGTGCTAAATATAACAAAAGTGTTTGTGAAAGAATTTATAATAAAATTATAACAGAAACCACATTAATTGATATGTCTGATCGCGCCTTGCAAAATATTATAAAATCAAAACATAGAAAATTACATTTTAAGTCGCATAAATAATTTTACTTGTATAATAATACTTATGGAAAATATAATATACTTGAATCTATGAATAATGAAATAAATAGATTTAGTGATAAATTTGCTTTATCAGAAATACTAGGACTTAACCCAAGAAAAACAAAAAAATTAATAATTGATCATTTTATAAATAAACATCCCGATCCAAAGATTAGAGATTCTTTTAAAAATAAACGGTTTTATTCAGCAGAAAGTTATTTTGATCATCTTATTGGTGATAGAACTGTTCCGGAAAATGTTAATTTATCTAAACTTGGAAGTACGGTAAGAACACTATTTGCTACATCTAGGTTATATGGACTTTTAACTAACGCTCCAATAGATATGGCAACATCCTACATTATGTCCAGAATGATAAAAGTTCCTTTTGTAAAATTTATTACAGATTAAATAAGTGGTATGGTTAAAACTAATAAAAATGAAAAGCGATTTTTAGTTAATGCTGGAATATCATCGGATCATGTAATGAAATCTATAAATTCTTCTATAGGACTTGATGATGGAATAAATTTCGCCCATAATTTTGTTAGACGTTTTACAGATACATTTTTTAAATTAAATTTACAAACTTATGGAACAAAAATAGCACAACAATCCCAAAGTATCGTTATAGCTAAGGAACTGTTTAGAGAATCAGTAAAAAATTATAATGATATAAATATATACTTAAAAAATTTTTTAAAATTAGCTGGTATTAAAGAGATCGATTGGCAGGTCTTAAAATATTTAAGGCGTTATGGTATAATAGATTCAACGTTATGTAAAAAAATACCCATACATATAATTGAAGAAATCTTACATAAAACTGGAAAGGAAAAGATTCCGCACAATATTTCTACATACAGATTTAGCATGGCAAATAAAATAAATTCTTTCTATCAATTATATGTTAATCATGCTTTAATCACTCCAGATTTAGAAACTAAAATGCTAACAAATTTTGGCACAAATCCAGGGTCTTTTATAGGAGAGATGGTGAGATCAATTATGCAATTTAAGAGTTATGGGGTTGCGATAACTCAAAAACTTTTCAACAAAATGATTAATTTTCAAATTCCTTTTGAAGAACAAACAGATAGCATTACCAGACTCAAATCTTTGTTTGAAAAAAAAAATACTGACTTATATACCAATTTTTTCCAATATATTACTTTAACAATGTGTTTAGGATATCTAACCAATTGCATAGTATTGACGTTAAAAAATAAAGATATTCCTCCGATTTAGATGGTGCCTTTTCAGCTCAACAACGCGGTAGCAGTCTTGGAATTAGTGGTGATTTCATATTTCAAAGATATAATAATTTTAATAGAACTTTTTCACGCATATCTTCACCAAGCACTCAAGTGCTTGATACTGTGTTAGCAATATTAACAAATGTAATTGATGATCCAGAATTGGCAAAAAAATATACAAAAACACTTATAAAAACAAATATTCCATACTCTAACCATCCGTTGACTAAAGGCTTGGAAACGCTGTATGAAAAATACTACAAACCTGATTAAAACCAAAATTTATGATTAATTTATTAAAACTTTTTAAAATGCTAAAACTAGCGTTTATTTTAAAAGCTTTTCCTAGTATGTTTTTTAAAAATAACGTTATCAATATATTGATGTTTGCAAGCATTGTCCTGTTCGCCTGGCCTATGATATTTGGCACTTTTAATAAAAATAATGCTAACAATCCAGCGAATCTAGCCGCACTAACAAAAAAAATTGAAATTAGAATTAAAAATATAGAAAATAAAATTAACAGTATGGAAAAAAATATGCTAACCCTCCACACTGATGAGCAGGTTTTTAAAAATTAGGGGTAAAAATGAAAAAATTTATTATTATTTTATATTTATGTTTATATAGCGTTGCGTGTGATGCTGGAGAGTATGTGACAAAATGTTCAACAGACAAAAGACTTTCAGCTATGTATTGTGAATTAACTGGTTATTTGGAATCTAACAATACTATTATAGTTTTTAAAAAGAAAACTATTACTAATTTAAAAATTTTAACTACAGCGATGAAGCGTTATGCGCTTTCTTTTAATTCAGATGAAGCAAGATTAAATACCGAGCTAAAGTTAAAAAATTTTATCAAACGCCTGGAAAAAGAAGATAATGCTTGCACGTATGATGAAGTTGTAGCTATAAACAAGATATTGGCATTTATACTTAAACATGAATGTCCTTATAAAACATATGTACATTCATCATCAGTACTTCTTTTTTCAAATGTTGTAGTCTCCGCGATATGTATCGTTTTAACAAATTATTATTGCGTAGACTTATAAATTTAAATATGCATGTATTTTATTAGTTAAAAATACATGCATTTCACATTATTATTTATACAAAATTTAATTTATCGTATTTTTTTTCAAATACCGAGTTAAATTTTTTATACCCTCGTCCTTTATTCGAGCCTTAAAAGTAGGATCGCTTTTTATTAAAGAAGCCATACCCAAAACAAATGAAAAAATTGAATCATCTGTAATTTTGTGCGCTATTTTTGCTGTAGTTTTTCTATCGCCTTTATGTATACATATTATCATATCTTTTGAAACTTTGTTTTTAACATGTCCTTTAGTAATATAATTAAAAAATACCGCTTAAAACGATGTTAAATGGGTTTTTATAACGTGGCTGGGATTTTACGTCCCTTGACAATGTAATTAAAAAATACTGTTTAAAACGGCGTTAAAACGGAAAAATTTGCGTGGCTTCCAATCCTTGCAATATTCATTAAACTTACGTTCATTTTTATTGTATCGCTTATCCAGTTTTTTTAACTTTTCAGGATTATCTTTATTCAATTCCTTCTGGTAAATAATTATTTTACGATCTAAAATAGCCACTTGACATATATACTCAAGGCTTAGTTCTTTGGGAAAAATTAAAGTCCAGTAAACAAGAACAAGCGCTCCAATAATTATTAACCGCCAAGGAAGTAGCACGATAAAATTTATAGTGTTTTTAAACATAATTTCACCAATTATTGTAACACTTAATTAATCTATTATTGCATTTATTTATTGATTTAACGGTCACGCAAAAATTAAAAATAAATATGTTAGCATAGTTTTCATAATCTATTATAAGCACTTCTCACAAACCTAAAACACCAGACATCTCATTAAAAAAAAATATTTACAATTTAACTTGTGACGCAAAATTTGATAACTGGATTAAAGAGGTAGATGGTTTTTTTAATAATATATTTTGCGACCCATCTAGTAAATTATATTTTAGTATTTGTGAGGCATTTAGATATTATTTAGGTTGTGGTTTTTTTTTGTATGAATGTAACTGTTATTAAAAATAAAATTACAGTTAAAAATGAGAACCCGTTTAACGTTTATCTTAGTAAGGCTGACCTTGTTAATTATGACACAGTCTTTATAACTTATGAGTTTTCAATTTTAGATATTGTCAAAACATTTCCTTTAGAAAAGGATGAAATTATCAAAAATTTTAACTTAAGAGAGTCGTTAACTGCCAAAATAAATGTTATAGACGCATCATTTCCAATTTCAGTTGGCGTAGGAGAAGGTTTTTCTAGAGTATATTTATTATTATATAATGGCAAAAAAATATTAATTAAACGTGATATAAACAAGGTTTTTAATTTTGTAGTAGATTCTAATGCATCCTCTTCCTATGGACCATTGTATGGCAAAAGTTTTTGCAGTCCAATAATATCAGACTTAATGTGCATAGAAAATTTAATGAAGGATATAGCTAAAATATGTAAGTACATAGTGGTACATCTTTTAATTTAATGCCGTTTTTAAATACGTAGAGCACATTTAAATTAATTTTCAACTATTTATGTAATATTGGAGGTGTTGTGTCATATATATCAAATATTCAAAAACTTATGAATTTTCCTGGAGAACCGCTGTTAGCAGCTAATTTAATAGTTGAAACTATAATTGGAGCTAAGGCATTATACGATATTGCTTTTGGAAGTAATTTAAAAAAGCAAATTGAAAATGCAAAAAGAAATACTTCTATTGCTGAATTATATTATCAAAGAAAAAGCAATGAGTTAAAAAAAATACAATCAATTCATGATGTAGTTAATTCTTATGCAGAAAGTGGCGTAATGCTTAGTGGCAGTCCTAGCAATACAATTAAACTTTTAAAAAGTGAGTATGAGAATATAGATAGAATGGCAAGCCAACATATTTTAATAAGACAACTTGATCATAATTATGCTGCTCGTTCAAATAGTGTTAATTATTTTAATTTAACATATTCTAGATGCAATGATATGGTTGGTGAGTTTGCTAATACACTAAAAATTTTAAATAAGAATAAGACAGTATAGTATGAGCGAATTATTTACGTTAGGTGTTCATTATCTTGAAAAGGAAAAAAATGACAAACTTTTAGTTAATAAGTTGGCTTTTTATAATTTTAAAAAAGATATAACTGATGAGTATGAAAAATTAATAAGAAAAGCAGAAATAAGATTAGATAACAACGAGTATACTCTTTTTAATGAAAAAGAAAAATTGTCTGCATCTTTTAATCACATATGGATAACTAAATTAAATTCTTTAGATTCTTCTATTTTGAATCATAAAGATTTTTCTGTACAAGCGTTGAAAGACAAATTTGAAAAAAAAATCCAAAAAAAAGAATATTCAATTATTCAAACTAAAAAAGTAAATGATTTACTGTATATTGGAGATAATTTTAATCATGAAATTTTTAAAGATCCGTTTAGCGTTGATAGTCATTTAAGTGAATTTACTAATATAGTTAACTCTTCAGAGATTGATCTAAACGCTAAAACTAATTTATTTGATAAATACTTACCTAGTTTCAAAAATATGTCACATTTATCTAACCTGGTTAACGACGATACATTTAAAAATTCTTTAGAATATGCTTCCTTATCAGACAATGAGAGATATGAATTAGAACAAGCTGCGGTAAATTATTATTCAAAAGAGAAAGTGTTGTTTGATTCTCATCTTGTATCTGTCTTTAAAGATATTGAAAATAAAAATACATACTCTAACATAAATTTGGATATTTTAAAAAGGTCTAAGTGTTGGTCACAATCCAATTCAGACACTTTAAACAAAACTTTATTATCTAGGTATGTTAAGCAAAAAATTTATTCTAACCAGCTTATTGATGTTGATATTCCAGATCTGTATAAAAATCATATAGAAAATATAACTATATCTACTAAATCTAAAATAAATAATGATCCAGTTTTAGCGGCAACAGAATGTTGGGCTTTATCTAATGATACTCAGGTTCCAGCATATTTTATTAAAAAATTTCAAACTGATCATGGAATAAAAGAACAAAAACACTTAACTCTGGAGGAGGCAAAATATATTGCTGGTATTTTTGCTCATTGTAAGGATAAAGAAGTATTAAAGAATTATATGGCTGATTTGTCAGTTAATGTGCATGTCAATGCTTTAACAGAAGTTTTAAATCAGGAAATTTTTCATACCCATGAATTTTCACATATAGTTCCAATTTGTATGTTATTGCAAAATGCTGGCAATACTGATGAAATTTTCAAAGCTTATGAGAATAAATCTTTATATGGAAATATAGAAGCTAAGTAAAAAAAAGTCATTACAGTTAAAATGGCTACATTATTTGGTATGTTATCAGATCATATACAAGAAGATTTTTCCACATATCTTACCACAGCACAAGATTTAGTTTACTATAATAAAATTAAAAATCATCAATCCGTTGATCAATCTGTTGATTCTGCTTTTAAATATGTAATTGGGCAATTATATAAAATAGATGGAAAAAATTTCATTCCAAAACAATTTAAAGATGATGATGGCATGCTTCATTCTGTTGATTTTGATATTTATAAAAAAAAACTAGGTGCTTATAGACCTATAGTATTGGACGTAATTAAGGCAGAATATATGAAAGATGCTGAAAATGAAACTGAACGGGGAGTAATAGATAAATATTATGTATTTAATAAATTTCATATCGAATTTAGTTTAACTCCATTTATAAAAAATAGTAAAGTATTTTATCGTTACAGGAAGTATAATGGAGATTATGTTTTAGTGACAAAGGATGGAGTTCCATACAATCATGATATTAACTGATAAAAAAAAATTTTTAGAAGATTTTTCACCAACTTGGGGTCAAATATTTTTATCATCTGCTGAACATCAATTCAAAAAAAATCCAATTTACTCTATTTTATTTAAAAATAAACTATGGATAAAAGATTTTTTAAAATTTAATGATGTATCAGAAGACTTAAAATTTAGTAACTTACCAGATGACGTTAATGAAGATATTTATGAAGATGATCCAATATTAACAAAAACAGAGTATGATTCTATTTATAATGACAATAAATGGGAAAATGGTTTAACTAAAGATATAGCAAACTTTAAATATAATATGTTATGATATTTAAAACATGATCTACATACAAAATAAAAATACTCTAAAGCCACAGCATAAAGAGCATGGTAGAAAAAATTAAGAGCACAATATTATGGTAATAATTACATCGTTTTAACTTTCATGAATCTAGTATTCATGTTTATTCATTACACAGCCAAATAAATCACTCACACTCTAGGCAATATTTAAAAGCAGCATCACCATGCTGCTATTAAAACAAATATAGTGCCTTGCATACCATTAATTTAAACATCAATATTATAATAAAGCGTTACCTAATCGTTTAGTACAACATATCCAAAGTCTATAAATTTATTAGATGATAACAGAGTTCTAAATCAATCAACATACTTATACAAGTTTTACACTCAACAACAGGCCAACCACCATTAGTAACAAACTACTAAACAAATAAAAATAGTAATTGAATGGGCCTTATAATGTCAAACGTTAATATATTTCAAATGTAAAAATATATTATTAAATATGTTCAATTAGTCATAAAACTTTAACTAATCATAATAAACAAATATTTAAAACAGATGATGGAAATACACCAACATACAATATCGCTAGTCCATTAAACACAATCAAAACCCTGCCTGTTTTAGATATACCAAAGATTTCTATAATAGAAATATTACTTAATGACTCAAAAAACATAGTTTTTATTACTTTTAAATAATAATATGCACCTATAACAGAAAGAAGTAAAACAAATACAGCTAATTCCACATAACCATAAGAAATCAAATTTCTTAAAATAAAAAATTTAGAATAAAAACCAGCGGTAGGTGGAATACCAGCTAATGAAAATAAAAATATAGCCATCATAATAGCCAAAATAGGATGATAACTACCAAGTCCACTAAAATTAGAAATAAGTTGAGCTTCTTTATCTTTTGAACTTAAAGCCATAATAACACCAAAAGCCCCTAGAGAAGAAAAAACATACACTATAACATAAAACAGAACTATAGAAAAATTATTAGAATTAGCACCAACAAAACCAAAAAATATAAAACCAACATGTGCTATAGCTGAATAACCTAACAGTCTTTTTATATTAGATTGAGTTAAAGCAAAAATATTTCCAACAAAAAATGACAACATACCACTTACAATACACAAAAACTCAATTTCATTAGTAATATAAGAAAAAGTATCAGATAATAACCTATAAGCCATACCTAAAGCTGCAATTTTAGGCACTGTGCTAATAAATAACGTAACAGGAATTGGCGATCCTTCATAAACATCAGGAACCCACATATGGAATGGCACCGCACCAAATTTAAAAATTAATCCAGAAAAAATAAAAACCAATCCATATAAAATTCCCATTTCTGAAAACACGTCACCTTCCGCTATTAAATAATTTATGCCTTTTAACTCAATTAATCCAGTCAGTCCATAAATTATAGATACACCGAACAGTAATAATCCAGACGATATTGATCCCATTATAAAAAATTTCATTGAAGCTTCTGATGAAATATAATTTTTATCCATTATAATCAAAGAATAAATAGGTAAAGATAACAATTCCAACCCTAAATAAAAAGTTATAAAATCACCACTAGAAATCAAAACCATCATTCCAAGAATTGAAAATAAACATAGTGCAAAATATTCACTTTTAAACAAACCTATATACAAAAGATATCTCTTTGAATAAAGAAAAACAATAACAGCAACAACCGCTAATAATAATTTCAATATAACACTAAACGAATCAAAAATAAACGCACCATCAAATAAGACGCACTTAGGGAGATTAATAGAATAACTTAAAGTTAATATAACCAACAACAATGTAAATTGCACTAAATAATAAATAATATAACGTTTATTACTAGATGAAAAAATATCAAACATTAATATAAAACAAGCCATTATAGAAATAATGAGCTCTGGCAATATAAAAATAATTCCACTATACATAACACACACCTAAAAAACCTTAGATTCTATAACTTCATAAACAAAATGTTCAATAGACGAATGAATCATATCTAACAGCGGCATTGGCCATACTCCTAAAAAAATAACAAAAAAAGCCAAAAAAATAAGCACAATTTTTTCATCAAAATTTATATCATTAAACTCTAAAATATCATTATTTGTTATTTTTCCAAAAGCAACACGCTTATACATCCACAAAGTATACGTAGCGCCTAAAATAAGAGTTAATCCAGCAACAAAAGAATAAACAAAATGGACTTTAAATATAGATAAAATAACTAATAACTCTCCAACGAAACCTGACGTCCCTGGTAATCCAGAATTAGCTAATGCAAAAAGCAGAAAAAACGAAGCAAAAATAGGCATTGTATTTGCAACGCCGCCATACTTACTTATAAGTTTTGTATGAAGTCTTTCATATAACACACCAACACATATAAATAATGCACCAGATATAAAACCATGAGAAATCATTTGGATCATTGCACCCTCTATACCAATCACAGCATTATTAAAATATTTTGAATCATAACCAAATGTAAAAAATAAAAAACAACCTAACGTCACAAAACCCATATGAGAAATAGAAGAATACGCAACCAATTTTTTCATATCATCCTGAACTATTGCAACCAAACCTATATAAACAATCGCTATAAACGATAAAAAAATAACTACATTAGAAAACATCATACAACCATCAGGAACTATAGGTAATAAGAACCTTAAAATTCCATATCCGCCTACTTTAAGAGTTACGGCAGCCAAAATAACAGATCCACCAGTTGGTGCTTCGACATGAGCGTCTGGTAACCACGTATGAACTGGCCACATTGGAACCTTAATAGCAAAAGCTATCAATATAGCCCAAAACAACCATTTTTGTTGAGATAAAGATAAAAACGTAGACTGAAATTTGAGTATTGAAAATGTTAACTCTCCAGTATTATAATAAATAACACAATTTATATAAATCAATGCAACTAAAAAAAATACAGATCCAAAAAAAGTATATAAAAAAAACTTAATCGTAGCATAAATTCTATTACTACCACCCCAAATGCCAATAATTAAAAACATAGGTATCAACATAGCTTCAAAAAACACATAAAATAATATAGCATCCAAAGCCATAAAAACGCCACAAATAAGACCCTGCATTACCAAAAAATAAGAAAAATATTGAGCAATATTATACGTAATGCTTCTATATGAATAAACAATCACCACAAAAGTCATAAAACAAGTCAAAAAAATCAATGGTATCGATATTCCATCTATACCTAAATTATAAGAAATCCCAAGTCGTGATATCCAAACCTTATCTTCAACAAATTGCATTTCCCAAGAACTAGAATCAAATTCACAATAAAGCAAATAACATAAATAAATTGAAAAAATAGATGCCAATAATGCTAAATTTTTAGTAAAAAACGCAAATTTTTTGTCATTATTAAAAACAAATATAACACACCCAACAATAATAGGCATCCAAATCATTAAACTTAACAACGGTATTTCTATCAACATAATTTATCTTCCAAAATTACTAAAATTACCAGCTATAACATAATATAATAATATAGCAAAACCAGTAATCATAATGTAAACATAATTATAAATACGTCCGGATTGTAATAGTCTTACAAAATCAGAAAAATATCTTATTAATAATGGTACGCCATTAATAATTAACTTGTCAATAAAAAGCATATCTCCAACTTTCCAAAAAATTTGGCCAACTTTTCTAGTACCAAAAGCAATTATGTATTGATTAAATCCATCAAAACCATATTTATTAAGCAATATACTATAAAACAAACCAAACCTAAAAGTTAAAACCTTGATAAATTTATTATTAACACAATAAAAATACCATGCACAAAAAATTCCTAACAAACTCATTAAAAATGGTAATGATACTAATCCATGTAAAAACAAATTGTTACTATTAATAAGTTCATGTTTTATATGAGTTAAAGCACTCAAATCTTTGACAAAAACAGCTGATCCAAAATAACTATTTAAAATGGAATCAAAAAACACCCATCCACTAAATACTGAAAATATAGCTAAAACAATCAACGGTATTGTAATAACATAAGGCGATTCATGAATATGTGAAACATGATGATCATTATGGCCATGATGATCAATAGTACGATTTTCAGTATGAAAAACTAAAAAAAACATTCTAAAAGAATAAAAAGCCGTAATAAAAACACCAACAATTAAAACATAATAAACAAACCCTGAAAATGGTAAACTAGATGCTTTAACAAAATCTATAATTAAATCCTTAGAAAAAAATCCAGCAAAACCTGGTATTCCAGCTAATGCTAAACTTCCTATTAACATGGTATAATAAGTAATCGGCATGTATTTTTTCAATCCACCCATATTCCTTATATCTTGTTCATGATGTAAAGCTACTATAACTGACCCGGCTCCAAGAAATAACAATGCTTTAAAAAATGCATGCGTAAATAAATGAAAAATTGCAGCAGAATATGCTGACACGCCCAACGCCGTAACCATCAAACCTAATTGAGATAAAGTAGAATATGCTACAACTCGTTTAATATCATTTTGAACAAGCCCTAAAAGACCCATAAAAAAACATGTAACAGTACCAATAATCATTATAAAAACCAATGCTGAGTCAGAATACTCTATAATAGGTGACATTCTAGCTATCATAAAAATACCAGCTGTAACCATGGTAGCAGCATGAATTAATGCTGATATAGGAGTTGGACCTTCCATAGAATCAGGCAACCAAACATGTAATGGAATTTGAGCAGATTTTCCCATAGCACCAATAAACAAGCAAATTGATATAAATGTAACAGCAGATACAGACTTAAAAGAAATTACTGTATTCAATGTAATTGAATTATCAGATATAAAACTTTCAACATTAGAAAATACAAACATATAATTCAATGATCCAAAACAACAAAAAACTGCAGCAATACCAAGTAAAAATCCTAAATCTCCAACTCTATTAACTATAAAAGCTTTTAAATTGGCAAAAACAGCACTTTCTTTATTAAACCAAAAACCTATAAGCAAATAAGACGCTACGCCTACAGCCTCCCATCCAAAAAATAACTGCAAAAAATTATTAGAAACAACTAACATCAACATAGCAAAAGTGAAAAATGATATGTAAGAAAAGAACCTATTATAACCGCCATCACCAACCATATAACCAATAGTATAAACATGAACTAAAAAGGAAATGAAAGTGACCACAAAAAGCATAATAACAGTTAATCTATCAACTAAAAATCCAATTTCGAGAGTCAAATCGCCAACTTTTCCCCAAGTGTATAAAGTATTTTCAAAAGATGAATACCCATCAAAAGAATACATGTATAACAATTTCAATGAAAATAAAAATGACACAAATACCATCACTGTAGTAAAATAGTGCGCAAACGAATTACTTATAATTCTACAAGTTAATCCAACTATTGAAGCACTAATTAACGGACAAAAAACTACTATTAAAATATATATTTTTATTAAATCCACAAACTTACCCCTTTAAATCATTCAGTTTCCTAATACTAACAGTACCACGATTTCTAAAAATTACAACTAATATAGCCAACCCAATTGCTGCTTCTACAGCTGCAACAGATAAAATAAAAAAAACAAAAACTTGTCCAGTATAATCTCCCATATACCTTGAAAAAGCAATAAAATTAGTATTAACGGCCAATAATATAAGTTCCATGCACATTAATAAAACAATTATATTTTTCCTATTTATAAAAACACCTGTAACACCAATAATAAGAAGCACAGATGAAAAAATTAAATAATTAGATAAAAATAACATAAAAACATCTCTTTAAAAGAAATAAAAATACATTCTATGGCTTGTCAAAATCTACATACTTAAGCCTATCACTAGACTTAACATTAACTTGTTCAGAAATATCTTGACTTAGCCTGTCTTGTCTGCCTCTAAATGAAACAGCTATGGCTGCTATCATACCAACTAAAAATAATATTCCAGCTATCTCAAACGCAAACAAATACTTATTGTACAATAACATTCCCAATAATATAATATTATAACTTGATCCTCTAAATTCAGGCAAAATAACATCAGCCCCAAAAAGAGATGACCTAAAAAATATCAACAACGTAACTAACAATAACACTGATGTAAAAATTATTATGTATGAATATTTTGATATCCCAAGTTTTGTTACCTCAAATTCCTGATCAATTGTCATAACAACAAATAAAAATAGAATCATTACAGCACCAACATATACTAAAATAAGAGTAACCGCTAAAAACTCAGCTTCTAAAAGCAACCAAATACATGCTGTAGACAAAAATGATAGAATCAAAAATAATACAGATTTAACTGTGTTTTTAGACAAAACTACTAAGCCAGCTGAAAAAATAGATACTGTAGCAAAAATACAAAAAAACAAATATGCCATAATAACACCTTATATCATTTATAAACAGAATCATTTCTTTTCATTTTAAATATATCTTTTTTATATTGATCACCTATAGCCAATAACTTGTCTTTAGTTATAACACAACTATTCCTATCATAGAAACAGTAATCATAAATTTCAGTTTGCACTATAGAATCAACAGGACAGGCTTCTTCGCAATAACCACAAAATATACATTTAAATAAATCTATTTCATATCTAATAGTTCTTCTAGATCCGTCATATCTTTCCGCAGTTTCAATAGTTATAGCTTTTGCCGGGCAAATTATCTCACATAATTTGCAACCTATACATCGTTCTTCACCATTATCATAGCGCATTAATGCATGCAAGCCTCTAAATCTATCTGATTTTGGTATGGTTTCTTCTGGATAAAGAATAGTAATCTTTCTGCCAAAAAAATGTTTTAACGTAACCATAAGTCCTTGCGCCAATTCTAATAATAAAAAAGATCTAAAAAATCTCTTAAAAAAAGTGAACAAAACTCCCTCCCATATATACTTAAAAAAACTTAATAACCAATCCTACAACAAAAATCCAAAATAAAGTTATAGGTATAAAAACTTTCCACCCTAATCTCATAATTTGATCATATCTATATCTAGGAAACGTTGCTCTAAACCATAAAAAACTAAAAATAAAGAAAGAGGACTTTAATAACAACCATACAATACCAGGAATAACGCTTAAAAAAGACCCAATATAACTGCTAGAAGAAAATGGTGATAACCATCCACCAAAAAACATAATAACACACAAAAATGAAACTAAAATCATGTTAGAATATTCAGATAAAAAAAATAATGCAAATCTTATTCCACTATACTCAACGTGAAACCCAGCAACAATCTCTGATTCACCTTCTACAACATCAAATGGAGCTCTGTTAGTTTCAGCAACAGCTGAAATCCAATATATCACAAACAACGGAAATAAAGGTAACCAAAACCAACTAAAAACACCACCATCTTGCTCCATAACAATGTCTCGAAGATTCATACTTTTTGATAGCATTAATACCCCAACAAAACAAAACCCCATAGCAATCTCATAGGAAATAGTCTGCGCAGCAGATCTTAAAGACCCTAATAAAGCATATTTAGAATTAGTGGCCCAACCAGCTATTATAATACCATAAACACTTAAAGATGTCATAGAAAGCAAAAACAACAGGCCAACATTTAAATTAGCAACGACAAATGTTTCACTAAAAGGCATAACAGCCCACGCTGTTAAAGATGGCCCTATGACTATAACTGGCGCAATAACATATAAAAATTTACTAGATTTACTAGGAACAATTAATTCTTTAAATAAAAGTTTAATTGCATCAGCAAAAGGCTGCAACAAACCAAACTTTCCAACTCTATTTGGACCAACTCTATCATGCATATACGCAATTACCTTTCGCTCAATATAAGTATAATAAGCTACACCGAGCATCAAGGGAATTATAATTACTATAATTTTAAAAAAAGTATAAATTATGCCAAACAAAATATTTAAATTCATTGAAACACTCCAAATACTTATATCTTATCAAAAGAAAATAAATCATATGGAAAATAAAAATTTATATGTCCAAAAGAACTATTATCTATAATAAATAAAACATTATCAGACACTGATGCATCAATATGAACCATCAATCGTTTTTTAATATTACCGTCATTTAATAAACTAACAGACTCACTCATATTAAGTTTATTATAAGTAATTTCATTACATGTTACTACATAATCTAAATTGCCAATATTATCATCATTAATACGTTGCAATGATCCAGCACGTCTAACAAGCGAATCACTAGCATATTGTGATATATATGGAATCATAATGAACTTATTACTTACATTACTAATCAAATTATCTACACAATAAAAATCCCAATATAAAAAGCATTCATCACCAACAATGGATTTCAAATCAAGTAAAACTTGTTCATAATCACTATAAGAAAAACCAGATACTTTCAAATAATTTGCCAAATCAATTAATGCTTTCCATCCAAACTTAACTTCATGATCAGGTAAAACAACATAATCAAAAGTTTGCCATACACCTGACATATTAACAAATGTACCTGAATTCTCATAAGAGCAAGAAATAGGTAAAATTACAGTTGACACATCTAACAAGATATCACTTTTAAAAGACGCAAAAGATAGAACAAAGTCAGCTTTTAATAACGAATCAACAGCATTTTTAGAAAAAAATGAATCATTTTCTATTTCAACTCCAAATAAAACATAGATCTTTAATAAACTAGAAAAAATATTTAAACAATTAGTTTCTTTATTATTACTTAATTTAATACCACCAGGTAATCTATGCGGAACAAAACCACTTAACCATCCTCCAGCAGAATTAGACCCCTCAGTCATAACCCCAAAGAATGACTCGGTAAGCTTAGATAACAAATTACATAAAGATAAAATTTTAGAGTAATCAGGTCCAAAAGTAACATATTGTCCAATCAAAATTACTTTACGTTTAGCATCTAAAAACCTACGAGATAAATCAGTATATTTATCATAACCAACAACACCAGAGAAAACACCTAAATCAACACCATCGTATGACCCAATACCTTTAAATAATAAAATATTTTTTATAATACATGAAAGGATATGAATAAACTCACCAGGATTAACAATTTTTTTATAAGAAACATTCATAAAAAAATTAAAATCCATTGGATTTAAAACAAAAACACTACCACCACTATTAAGTATCTTTCGCAATTTAATACTAATGATAGGCTGTTCTCTTACAATATCACTGCCTATCAACAAAACAGAATCAAGCTCATCAAATTCATTTAAACCAATATTTGCACCAACAAATGCTGGCATATTATCTTGATTACTAAAATCCACTTGATTTAATCTATGATCAACATTATCAGATCCTAAAAATCTCAAAAGCTTTTGTAAAAGAAAAAACTCTTCGCATGTTGAATTAGGTGATGCTATAGCAGCAACTTGCTTAGAAAAATTCTCAGTTTTAATAGAACTAAACTTATCTAAAACAACCTTAAAGGCTTCAGCCCAAGATGTATTCTTCCAAACGCCATTATACTTTACCATTGGCATTTTTAATCTATCTGAACTATACAAACCCTCATAACTAAATCTATCTCTGTCAGAAATCCATGTTTCATTCAATAACTCATTTCTCTTTGGAACTACCCTAATAATCTTATCCCTAGCAATGTGTATATATAGATTACTACCAACACAATCATGACACCCAACAGTAGTTTTTTGCACTAACTCCCAAGGTCGTACCTTAAATTTTGATGGTTTGGCTGTAAGAGAGCCAACAGGACATAAATCAATAACGTTACCAGACAACCCAGAATGCAAACAACTTTTCAAGAAAGTAAAAATTCTAGAATTACTTCCTCTATTAATTATACCCAAATCATCAGTACCAGATATTTCAGAACAAAATCTCACACATCTACTGCAAAGTATACATCTAGTTACATCTGTAGAAACTAATGGGCCAAGATCATAATCGTCAAAAACCCTTTTGTCTTCTAAAAATCTAGATGTTGAACATCCATACCCAACAGTTAAATCTTGTAATTCACATTCCCCACCCTGATCACAGATAGGACAATCTAAAGGATGATTTACTAACAAAAATTCCATAACAGCGCGTTGCGCAGAAATAACTTTTTCTGTATTAGTGAAAATCTTCATACCATCATTAACTGGAGTTGCACACGCAGGAAATAATTTTGGCGCTTTCTCAACTTCTACTAAACACATTCTACAATTAGCAGCAATTGAAAGCTTTTTATGATAACAAAAACGTGGAATATATATGCCAGCTTCATCAGCAATTTCAATAATTTTAGATCCACGTTTTACGCTAAACTCTATACCATCTATCTCTATTTTAATTCTAGAATTATCAATAATCCCCATTTTAATGCCTTATAACAACTATAAACGATTATTATTATTTTTTATATAAATCTCAAATTCACTTCTAAAATGCTTAATAAAACTCATAACAGGCATTGCCGCAGCATCGCCTAACGCACAAATTGTTCTACCACATATATTAAATGCAACGGAATCTAATAAATCAATATCAGACAAATTACCATGGCCATGAACAATTCTACTTAATATTTTATACATCCAACTTGTTCCTTCTCGACAAGGTGTACATTGACCACATGACTCATCAGCATAAAAATGTGCTATCCTATACAATGTATTAACCATACAAGTCGACTCATCCATAACTATAACAGCACCAGACCCCAACATTGACCCAGCCTTAGAAATGGAATCATAATCCATAGACATATTATTAATAATACTAGCAGGTAAAACAGGCGAAGAAGACCCACCAGGTATCACTGCTTTTAACATCTTACCATTCTTAATCCCACCAGCCATACTTAACAACTCAGTAAAAGGAGTACCTAATGGAATTTCATAATTACCGGGTTTATTTACATGCCCAGAAACACTGAAAATCTTACACCCTCCATTATTAGGTTTTCCAAGTTCAAGATGCCACTTGCCTCCTTTTGCCAAAATTACAGGAATAGATGCATAAGTTTCAGTATTATTTATATTAGACGGACGTCCATAAATTCCAAAATTAGCTGGAAAAGGTGGTTTAAATCTAGGTTGGCCCTTTTTACCTTCTATAGACTCCATCAAAGCAGTCTCTTCACCACATATATATGCTCCAGCACCATAAACGTTATACAAACTAAAACCAACACCATCACCATAAATATTTTTACCTAAAAATCCAGCATCCAGAGCTTCAGCAACAGCACGTTCCATAACAGATATGGGTTCATAAAATTCACCACGAATATAATTATAACCCACTGTAGCTCCCATAACATAACCTGCAATAGCCATCCCTTCTATAAGTTGATGCGGGTTATAAATCAAAATATCTCTATCTTTAAAAGTACCAGGTTCACCTTCATCAGAATTACAAATAACATATTTTTGGCCAGGAACACTTTTAGGTATAAAACTCCACTTCAACCCAGTCGAAAAACCTGCGCCACCTCTACCGCGTAATCCAGATAACTTAACCTCATTTATTATACTAACTGGATCAGGTTTTTCTTTCAATATCTTTTTCCATATACTGTAACCGCCTATTGATAAATAAGTAGCTAAACTACCAGGATTTTCTAACCCCAATGTTCTAAAACAAACTTGATTTAACATAAATTATTCCAAATTATTCAAAATAAAATCAATACTCTCAATCGTTAAATTTTCATAATACTTCTCACCAATTAAAACAACTGGAGCACCACCACAGGCGGCTAAACATTCAACTTTTTTCAAAGTGAATTTGCCATCTTTAGTAGTTTCGTTAAAATCTATACCTAATTTTTTCTTAACATATGAAACAAGATCATCTGACCCACAAAGCATACAAGAAATACTAACACAAAAACATATCTTATACCGACCAACTTCAGTTAAATCAAACATACTGTAAAAAGTCGCAACTTCATATGCAAAAATTTTAGGTATATTTAAATAATCAGCAACATCACCAATTAATTTTTCATTTAAAAAACCACCATTTTCTTTTTGAACAATCTTTAAAATTTCTATAACGGCAGATCTTCTTTGAGTATCAGGAAAACGTTTTAACCATGATTCACATTTATTTGAGAAATCAACAGAAGAAAAAAATTTATCAATTTTAGACATATTATCTATCCACATCACCCAAAACTATATCCAATGTACCAATTATGGTAACCAAATCCGCTATAAGATGCCCTCTAGCAAGTTCATCAATAGCAGATAAATGTACATAACTAGGCGCCCTCATTTTCACCCTATAGGGCTTATTTGACCCATCAGAAACAATATATACAGCAAATTCGCCCTTTGGTTGCTCAACAGCAGCATAAACCTCACCCTCAGGAACTAAAAAACCCTCTGAAAAATACTTAAAATGATGAATCAATGCTTCCATAGAATTTTTCATATCCATTCTATAGGGTGGTGTGATTTTACTATTTTCAAGCATAACTGGACCACTATTCTTATATAACCAATCAACACACTGCTTAATTATTTTATTAGACTCACGCATTTCTGCAACTCTAACTAAATATCTGTCATAACAATCACCATTAGAACCGACAGGTACTTTAAAATTCAACTTGTCATAAACAGCATACGGTTGTTTCTTTCTCAAATCCCATTCCATACCAGATCCACGTAGCATTGGCCCAGTAAACCCCAAATTTATAGCTCTATCAGGCGACACAACACCTATGCCAACCGTTCGTTGTTTCCAAATCCTATTATCAGTCAATAATGTTTCATACTCATCTACGCATGCAGGAAATCTCTCAGAAAAATTATTAATAAAATCTAATAAAGATCCCCCCCTGTTATAATTTAATGCTTCTAATCGTTTTCTGCTAAAATTATAACCTTTATATTTAGGCATAGAGTCTGGCAAGTCACGGTATACACCACCAGGTCTATAATAAGCAACATGAAGCCTACCACCAGTAACAGCCTCATAGCAATCCATTAAATCTTCTCGCTCTCTAAAACAATATAAAAACACAGCCATCGCACCTATATCTAATGCATGTGCGCCCAACCATAACAAATGATTAAGTATACGAGTTATCTCATCAAACATAACTCTAACGTACATTGCTCTAATAGGTGGCTTTATGCCCAATAACTTTTCTATAGCCAAAACATAAGCATGTTCATTAGACATCATTGATACATAATCAAGTCTATCCATATATCCAACATTTTGATTATATAAATTATTTTCACATATTTTTTCAATACTACGATGCAATAAACCAGCATGTGCATCAACTTTTTTAATAACCTCACCATCCAAATCTAAAACTAATCTCATAACACCATGAGCTGCAGGATGCTGTGGGCCAAAATTTATTTTGTAATGATCAATATTATTCATAAACAAATCACATCATTTATAACGAAAGTCTTTTCTAATAACTTTTGGTGTATTCACCATACGCTTAATAGACGAAGCCTCACGAACAATTTTTTCTTTATTCTCATCATATCTTATTTCGTACTCACCAGTTAAAGGAAAATCTTTTCTCAATGGATGTCCTTCAAACCCATAATCTGTTAAAATTCTAATTAAATTTGGATGACCATCAAAAATGACGCCAAAGAAATCATAAACTTCTCTCTCATGCCAATTGGCAGTAGCCCACAAACCAATAACGGACTGAACGACCATATCATCCAAACACACAAAAGTTTTTAATCTAATTCTATAATTATAAAAATATGATAAAAGATGGTACGTAACGCAAAATCTATTTTTCATATATAATGAATAATTTAAGTCTACTTTATGCGCCCTACTAAAACCACTAAAAGTAGAATCAACGGTTTCCCAATAATTTTTCCCATAATCCAAATAATCTACGCCAGACACATCAACCAGAGCATTAAATAAAAAACGTTTATCATCTTTCATTTTACTACAAAAATCAAATAATATACGTTTATCAACTTCTATATTAACTTCATTATTAACTAATTTTAAATTAGCTAAGCCTTTAAAATTATCATCAACAAAAGATTTTATATCATCTACGTTCACAATATTAATCCCTTACTTTTCTTGCTAAAGTGTTTGTTTTTTTAATTTTTTCTTGCAATTTTAATATACCATAAATTAAAGCTTCAGGTGTCGGTGGACACCCAGGAACATAAACATCAACAGGAACAATTCTATCACACCCACGGACAACAGAATAACTATAATAATAATACCCACCACCATTAGCACATGACCCCATAGATACAACCCATTTTGGGGACGGCATTTGATCATAAACTTTTCTCAAAGCTGACGCCATTTTATTAGTTAAAGTTCCAGCAACTATCATTAAATCAGATTGTCTTGGACTTGGCCTAAATATTATACCAAACCTATCCAAATCAAAACGAGACGCTCCTGTTTGCATCATTTCAACAGCACAACAAGCTAAACCAAAAGTCATAGGCCACAAAGACCCAGTCCTTGCCCAATTAATGACTTTATCAAGGTTTGTTGTAACAAAACCACCAGACCCTAACTTACCATCTATTCCCATTCTAAAGCCCCCTTTTTCCATTCATAAATAAACCCTACCGTTAAGACCAGTAAGAAAACACCCATTCCTAAAAATGCAGATAAATCTATTAAATCTAAACAAACAGCCCAAGGAAATAAAAAAGCTATCTCTAAATCAAATATTATAAATAAAATTCCAACAAAATAAAATTTAATATTAAATTTCATTCTAGAATCATCAAACGGCTCAAAACCACATTCATATTGACTTAACTTTTCCTTGTTGGGATTGCTAGGAGCAAGAATAGCACCTAATATAACAGGTATAATCCCAAAAACAAAACCAAAAATGAAAAATATCAGAACCGGGATATATCTTTCTACCACAAAAAAAACTCCTTTTTGAGATAAATTTATCACCAATTTTACTAAAAAAAAAATAATAAATCTAGATAAAAAATAAAAATTATGTAATAAAATTATTATAAAATACAAAAAATATATAAACTAAAAAATATACATATAAAAAACATTGACTAAAAATAAATAAACATATAAGATCGAGTTTCAACCTTTAATATATAAATTAGGTTTAACAATAATACTGAAATTTTTATCAAAAAAATTATTCCGCGCTTTTATAAATCCAAAAAATGCTACCATTGCACCATTATCAGTACAATATTTAATTGACTGAGTAAAAAAATTCAAGTTAAATAAATACGCATAATTTTTAAACATTAACCTCAATTCTTTATTAGCTGATACACCACCAGTTAATATAAAATATTTGTATTTACCACTTAAAAATAAACCAACACATTTGCTAAAAACAATTCTAAGTAATGTATTCTGAATATTATATGCAATATTATTTATATTACATGGTGAAATTTGCCTATTAGATATATCTCTTATAACAGCAGACTTGAATCCACTGAAACTGAAATCATAATTATCGCTAAAAAACTTTGGATAACGTATATTTTTAAATTCAATATTTTTTTCTGCAAGTTCTTCTAATATCTTGCCACTAGCCGGAATTAACCCTAACGCACGAGATGTTTTATCAAAAACTTCACCTACACTGTCATCTAATGTTCTACCCAACACAAAAAAATTATCAAAATCAATCATTTCTAATAAAAAGGAATTTCCACCAGATAAAAATAATACCAAAATCGGAAAATTAAATATTTTATTAAACATCAGTGATATAGAAATATGAGATTTTAAATGATTTACACCAACTGATGGGATATTCAAAGCAAACGCTATAGTTTTCCCAAAAACAACATCAATTAATAAAGCTTGTTTCAAACCTGGACCTATAGTATAAGAAATATAATTTAAATTTAGGAATGTTAATTTTTTAAGCTTTAAAGTGAAAAGTACTAATTTTAAAATCTTTTTTAAATGATCTTTAGACGCCAAATCTGGAACAGTGCCACCATATGTGTTATGTACTTTTTGAACATATGTGTATTCTGAAATGATTCCAAGTTTATTATTGTATATTGCTATGCCAGTTTCATCACATGATGTTTCTAAACCTAGTATTATCATAAAACACAATTTTTTAAAAAACTTATACCATTAGTTTAATTTATTTACTATAATTCAACAATACAATTTAAAAATAAGGAAAATATGCCAAGCATAACATTAAAAGAAAATGAATCGTTAGATTTTGCTATAAGAAGATTAAAAAGAGTAGTTGAAAAGGCTGGACTACCAAAAGAATTACGTAAAAGAGAGTTTTACGAGCCACCATCAAAAATAAAAAAACGTTGCGTATCTGCAGCAAAAAAAAGATTATTGAAAAAGTTGTTAAGAGAAAAAAGTTTTTCTAAAAAAGGTAATAAACACGTAAAACTTACTAAAATTACTAGAATTACAAAAATTTAAAAAAATGGTACATGAATCTATATATAAAAATAATAACGCGTTTAAAAGTTATAATATTGTAGATGTAATATCATCCTTTTTGCATCTTAAAAAAAGTGGTAGTGGCTTTTTTGCATTGTGTCCATTTCATAGCGAGAAAACACCATCCTTTTATGTTAATCAAAAACAGCAAAAATATTACTGTTTTGGATGTAATAAACATGGAAATGTTATTGATTTTATTTCAAATTATAAAAAAAGCGGAATAAACGATGCAGTTAAAGTACCATTTAAAAATAATATAAATAAAAATTTTATAGATTCATATGTTCATAATACTACAAAAATAGATAATGTTTTAAATGTTTTTAATGAAATAGTTATAAAGAGCTTTAATAGTAAAAATAAAATAAATTCCTTTTTGGAACAGAGAAGTTTAAGTTGTGATATTGTTGTATTATTTAAGATTGGTTTTGTACCTAATAACTTTAATTTTTTTTTAAAAAAAAATAGTTATCATAATGATATAAAATTATTAACCGATATTGGATTTTTCAAACAATATGAAAATAAAATTTATACTAGGTTTAAAAATAGAATTATTTTTCCAATAAAAAATTTACGAGGGGAAATTATCGGTTTAGGTGGTAGAACAATATATGACGGGTTTAAACCAAAATACATAAATTCACCAGAATCAAAAATTTTTTCTAAAAAGAAGGAGTTTTATGGTTTATACGAATCGTTAAGTTATGGAAATAAAAATGATGATATTATAATAGTTGAAGGATATCTAGATGTTATAACGTTACATAAATATGGCATTAATAATACAGCTGCTATTCTTGGTACATCTCTTTCTCAAGAACATATTACGACATTGAAGTCACTATATAAAAAAGTTATATTTTGTTTTGATGGAGATAATGCTGGAAAATTGGCTGCATTAAGATCGGCATATTTATGTTTATCTTCATTGCTAGACTTTGAATCTATAAAATTTATTGTTATGCCAAAAAATTTTGATCCGGATTCTTTTTTAAGACAATATGGTAATATTAAATTTAAAAAATTAATAAATAACGCGATATTTATAATCGATTTTATATTAATCAGTTTAAATTTAATAAATAATATCGATAAATCAAATATAAAATTTTTCTTCAAAATAAATAAGCTATTATCAAAAATAGATAATATTTTGATAAAAGCTTTTTTTATTAATTATATTTCCTGTATTGAAAAACAAAAACATAGTGTAAAAATTAAATTTGAAACATTATCATTAGGTATTAAAGCAATTTTTTTTCTATTAAAAAATAAGTCATTATTTTTAAGTTTAAATTTAGAAAAAATTGTAATGAATAAAAATATACATTTTAAATCAGATTTTAACATTTTTTTTGAATTATTGTTTTTATTAAAGTATGATTTGTCTTTAAATTTTTTAGAAATAAACAAACGTTTAATAAAAAGAATAAAATTAAAAAATTTGGATTTTATTAGATTAATTAATAAAATGCCAAGTAATATATTAAAAAACGAATTTTTAAATGTAATTTATAAAATACTAAATTGACATGTAGCATGGAGTAATTTATGTATGATATAGAATCAAATTATTTGAAAGAAGACGACAATACTGAAGAAAGTTTGGTAACAGATAAAAATATTGAAAAACCAGCACATATTCATCAAGCTGTTGGTGATGAGATGGTTTTTAAAGTAAAAGATCCTATGAAAATGTATATGAAAGAGATGGGAAGCATAGATCTTTTAACAAGACGTGGTGAAATTCTTATAGCAAAGAAAATTGAAGAAGGAATAAAAAACACTGTATTTACTTTTGCACAATATCCAAAAATGCTAAATATTATAATAGAAGATTATAATAAAGTAAAAGCTGGTTTTATGAATCTATCTGATATAATAAATGGTATAATAGATGATTGCGATTTATTATCTGGTAGTGATTCTGTAATTGTTGAAAATGTTGACCCTAATCCGTATGCAAACAATCAAAAAGTTAGAAGAATTTTTGATGAATTAGTATCGTTTATAATTGAAACACAGTTTATAGAACAAAAATATGGTAGGCAACATAAAAAGACAAAGTTTATGTTTAATAAGCTTGGGCGTTTTTTAGTTATTTTTAGATGGTCATTTGATATAGTAGATAAACTAACTAATAAAATGAAATCATTGTTAGAAAGCGTAAAATTTCAAGAACGAATTATTATGACATTGTGCGTTGATAAATCTGGAGTAGATAGGAAACATTTTTTAAAATCATTTTTTAATAATGAAACGAATTTTTCCTGGTTTGATAACTTTTTATTAATCTGTAATTGCGATATTAATAAGCTAAAAAACTATAGATATGAGATTTTGCTAGCACAAAAACGTTTGTTTAGTTTAGAACAAAAAATATTTCTGAAAGTAATTGATTTAAAAGAATTGAACAGAAATATTTCTATGGGTGAAAACAAAGCACGTTTAGCTAAAAATGCAATCACTGAAGCTAATTTAAGACTTGTTGTATCAATAGCAAAAAGATATGTAAACAGGGGATTGCAATTTTTAGATTTAATACAAGAGGGAAATATTGGATTAATGAAAGCTGTTGATAAGTTTGAATACAGGCGTGGTTATAAATTTTCCACTTATGCTACTTGGTGGATAAGACAAGCTATAACACGTTCTATAGCAGATCAAGCAAGAATAATTAGAATTCCCGTTCATATGATAGAAACTATTAATAAGTTAAATAGAATAGTTAAACAAATTCTTCATGAAGATGGTCGAGAAGCATCATCTGATGAATTAAGTGGCTATATGGGAATTGCTGAAAGTAAAATTAGGAAAATAATGAAAATAGCTAAAGAACCAGTTTCTTTAGAAACACCTATTGGTGATGACGAAGAGTCTTCACTAGGAGATTTTATAGAAGATAATTCCTTTGCTTCACCATTGGATTCTGCTAAAAAAGAAAACTTAAAAGAATTTCTAATGAATATTTTGAATAAATTATCTCCTAGAGAATCAAAAGTTTTAATGATGCGTTTTGGCATTGGAATGAATACTGATCATACATTAGAAGAAATAGGTAAGCAGTTTGATGTTACGCGTGAGCGTATACGTCAAATAGAAGCAAAAGCATTAAAAAAACTTAGGAATCCAAATATTGTTAAACAATTAAAAGAGTTTTCTGAAAATGATTAAAAATATATTGTTTTAAATTAATAATGTATTGTATAATTAATCAAATATTGGGCCTGTAGCTCAGTTGGTTAGAGCAGGGGACTCATAATCCCTTGGTCGTAGGTTCAAATCCTACCAGGCCTATGATTTTTTTTGAATTATGATTAATAGAAAAATTTGTAGTTTTGTTTGTAACAATGATGGGAAGATTTTATCGTTTAATAATGATTGTGAAAAATTTTTCGGATACACATATGATTTTATTACAAAAACAAAGCGTATTTATAATTTGTTGCACGCTGATTTTGTAATTGATTTTATTAGTAAATTTGATTCTTTCAAATCAAATGATGTTAATAAGTTATTTGTATATAAAGCTAATATTATTATTTATAATAGAATTGATGCGGTTTTTTTTCAGTTTAAAAAACGTTTTAATAATAAGTTCATTATTATAGATGTTTTTAAAAATGATTTTATTTTTTCTAAACCGAAGAAAAAATTATTCGAAAAATTAAATATAATTTTTAGAACTAAATTTACATTAGGTAGTTTGTTTCCATTTTTTTTTAGTTTTTTTGCATCAATTAATAAATTTGATGTGTATTCTTATGCTATATTTTGTTTACTGTTTTTAGGATTATTGTTTTTTCACATAGCAGCAAATACCCTTAATGATTATTTTGATTGGAAAAGTGGTAGAGATGATTTAAATGTAGATTATATATTATTTAGCACTGGCGGTAGTCGGGCGTTAGATTTTAAACTTATATCTGAAAAACATATGCTTTTTGTTTCTGTATTTAATCTTTTAATTGTAGTGTTCTGTGGAATATGTTTGTTATTTTTAAGAGGTTATATTATTTTTATTTTGGGAGTTATTGGAATTTTTAGTGTGTATTTTTATTCTGCTCCGCCTATACATTTAGCAAGTAGATATGGACTTGGTGAATTAATGCATATTATTTGTTTAGGCCCTTTAATAGTTTATGGTTGTGTATTTTCATTTACTGGTTATGCTTCATATCAAGATTTTTTTATAGGTATGCCTTTTGGTTTTCTTATAACTGCATGTTTACTATTAAATGAGGTGCCTGATTCTAAATTTGATAAAATTAGCAATAAAAATAATTTAGCAGTATTTTTGGGTATAAAAAATATCGCACCTGCATTCTATTTTTTAGTATTTTGGGGTTTTCTTTCTTTAATTTTAAACATATATTTTTTCAATTTGTCACTTTTATATTTTTTCAGTTTGTTTCTTTTACCGTATGTGTTTAGTAGTACTAAATTTTTGTATAATATTGACAAATCTAGAAGTTTTATTTTAAAATCTTGTGAGATAGGATTTAATATTTATTTGTATTTTGGTCTTTGTTTAATTTTTTTTACTGTGTTAAATACGTTTTTTTGTTTTTATCCCTGGTAGCTCAGCAGGTAGAGCAAGTGGCTGTTAACCACTGGGTCAGCGGTTCGAATCCGTTCCAGGGAGCTTCATTGTAACTATTTATATTAACATAATTACATCATTAATTATAGAATAAAAAAAGAAAATATAACTAACTATTAATAATGGTTTTCCACCGGGAATCATTATTTTACTTGGTATACATAGTCTGTATCTACCGTACCAAATTATTGTTATTGGAATTATACCCAATAATAGCGCCACTAGTATTCCGCTTATTTTCAATATGCTTATGAAACCTAAGTTTAAATAATTCAGTGTTATTATAGGTGGTATAGCTATTAGCAATAATATCATTTTGTTATTTTTTTTTAAAATTCTTTCATCTGACAGAAAATCTTTTAAGCTTGTTGAAACACCTATTAATGATGTTAATATAGCAGATAATGAGAAAATTTTTATAAAAATAGTTATTGATTGGTAATTTATTACTTTTTGAATAAAATTTGCAAAAATTATATCTGCACTTATTTTTTGTTCGCTGATATTTTTTAGACTATATTCTCCATGCAATGGAAATATACCTATCATAACTAAAATCCATATTGTGTAAATTGTTAATGGTATCATACTGCCAATTAATATTGATTTATATAATTTTTTGTAATCCTTTTTTAAAAAATTTGTTAGAGTTGGAATTATTACTCCAAAGCCAAAAGATGTTATAGCTAATGTTAATATGTTACTTAGATTATTGATTTTTGTTATTTTTATATTGTCTGTATTTATGTAATTAAAACATTTTATTATTATTATTATGTATGTTATAAATAATAATATTGATAATAAATTATTTATGCTATCTATCATTTTATTTTTATAAAAAGTTATTAATGATATTATAATTATATAAATTGACATCCCTATTATCGTATTTGTTAATTGTGACAACTTTTCTGATGTTATCCATTGCATATACGCCAATATGTATGCACTTATTAATGAATATAACAATGATATATATATTATAGATATTAATATTTTCCATTTATATCCTAATATTTGATTAACAATACTTATAATATTTGTATTTTTTTTAAACCATAATGTAGCTTCTAAAATTGATAGTGACCCTATTGTCATAAAGAAACAGCATATGGTAAATGCTATAAATGAGTATAAAAAACCGTTATATGCGGTTAAACATGGCAAAGCTAAGATTCCAGCTCCAATTGATGTGCAACTTATGAATAATATACTACTTATTAATTTTTTCATTTTTTTCTCGGAGAGAGAGGGATTCGAACCCTCGGTACTAAACAGTACACACGCTTTCCAGACGTGCTCCTTAAGCCACTCGGTCATCTCTCCTGAGTTATTTTCTCTTTAATTTTTGAAGCTTTCCCGGTTAAATTTTTAATATAATATATTTTAGATTTTCTTACTGCCCCTCTTTTTTTTATTTTTATCCAATTTACTGTTGGGCTATACATGAAAAATGTCTTTTCTATTCCTTCCCCATACGAAATTTTTCTTATTGTACATGTAGAACTTATACCATTTTTTTTTATTGCTATAACCAGACCTTCAAAGTTTTGAGTTCTGTTTTTATATTTATTATCTATTATATTAAAGTTTGCGCAAATTGTATCGCCAGTTTTGAAGTCTGGTAGTTTATTTGTACTTATATTAGTGTTTATATTTTTAATAATATTAATCATGTCGTAACCTTTTTTTTATTAGATCGGGTCTATAAAATGATGTTGTTGAAATTGATATATTCTTTTTCCAAAATTTTATTTTTTTTTCTGGTGTTTTTTTAGTTATCTCTGATTTCCATGTTTTATTTGGACTTATGTGATTATTATCGCTGAATATATTTTTATGAAATGTATCAGTTTTTAAATTTTTTTGATTTATTATGTTGGCATTAAGTCTTGTTAGTGAATTTATTATAATTAATGTAGAAATGTCACCACTATTTACTATGTAATCACCTATTGAAATTTTTTCAAAACTTAGCAAGTCATCAATACTGTTATCCAAACCTTTGTTTTTAATACATAAAAAAATAACTTCATCACACTTACTTAGACATTTGATGTCATTCTGATTTATTTTTTTTCCTTTTGGAGACATATAAATTAATTGTATGTGTGTTTTTTTCCATCGTATTATTTTTTTTATTATTTCGATAATTGGGTCTGTTTTTGTTATTAAATTTGTTTTTTCAAATAGTGGTGTTTGGTCTATTTTGGTATTTTGTGTTTTTTTTTAAATTTTATATTCCATATAATTATTTTAGCAAATCCATGATTTAATGCTTTGCTTAGCATGTTTTCTTGCATTATATGTTTAAATATATTTGGGGTACTTGTTATTATGTTATATATCATTTTTTTTGTGATATGTTTTTATGATATTTTTAACTCTATGAGAAATAGTTGCACCCTTTTTAATCCAGTTGTTTATTTTTTCTATGTTGATTTTTGTAAATAAATCCTTTTTTATTGGGTCAAAATATCCAAGCTTTTCTATATAATTGCCTTTTATATATGATAATTTCTCTATGGCTATTATGTGATAAAAAGGTTTTTTTTTTCTACCCATTCTTTTTAATTTTATTGTTACCATATGTTATTTTACCATATCCTTTAAGCTTTTTAATAATTTTACTTTAATTTTTCTCGTTGCCGGTTTTGCTTTAAGAGTAATCTCTTTTTTAGTGAATGGATTAAATCCTAATTTTTCTTCTTGTGCAGGAATATTTTTAATTGTTAATTTTAATATACCTGGTAATATGAATTTTTCTGGACCACTTTCCTGTAAGTGATCTTTTATGGTATTTATTAACTCTATAAACACAGCATTAATGTTTTTTTTTGTTAAACCTGTATTTTTTGCAATATGATTTAGTAGTTTTTGCTTTGTTAAATATTGTTTTTTTTCCATTTTTTTTATTCTGTTAATGATTTTCATCAGTTTGAGATTATATTATAATACTTTTAATGTAATCAATAAGTATTTTATATAAATAATCTTTATTTGCCGAAATAGCTCAATTGGTAGAGCAACATTTTCGTAAAATGTAGGTTGGAGGTTCAAGTCCTCTTTTCGGCTAATTATCTATTATATAATGTTTAGTGATGTTTTTATATTTTTTATTGTGTTTTTTGCTAAATCTCTTGCTATACTAGCGCCGTTTTGAATTATAGAATTTATATATTTTTCTTTTTTTTCGTATATTTTAATGTTTTTAGTTATTATAATATTTTTTTTTTCTATATTTTGATATAATATATTTTTACAGTCTAAACAACCTATGCTTGCTGTTTTACATGAATTATTTATATATTTTTTTTCTTTTGTATTTGAATATATTTTATGAAATGTCCATACAGAACAATTTTCTGGAGTACCTGGTATTGATTTAAATATTCTTTTTTGATCTGTTATTAATTTTTTTATTTTACTTTCTAGTATGTTGGATGTCTCTGATATTAATATGGTATTGTTTTTAGATTTTGACATTTTTGTACCATCAGTACCTATTATATTTGTATATTTATATAATAATGGCATTGGTTCTTTTAACACATATGCTTGGGTATTTTTTATATTTTGCATAATGTTATTTAGTTTTTTAGCAAGTTCTTTTATTAATTCCATGTGTGGTATTTGATCTTCACCGATTGGCACATAATCTGTATTTAATATTAAAATATCTGCGCCTTGAAGTATTGGATATCCTAAAAAACCATATGTTTTATTTGTTAAACATGTTTCAGATTTATAACTTGGTACTCTTTCTAATCGTGCTACATGTGTAATCATTGATAATATTGTATGTAGTTCAAATGTTTCAGGTATATGAGATTGTATAAATATATTACATTTTTTTGGATTAATTCCAGAAGCCAACCATTCTGATAATATTATTTTTGTGTAATAATTTATTTTTATTAAATTATTTAAGTTGGTTGTTAATGCGTGTATGTCAGCTATAAAGAAAAAACAATTGTATGTGTTTTGAAGTTTTATCCAATGTTTTATTACACTATTATAGTTTCCTAAATGCAATCTTCCAGTTGGGCGCATCCCTGATGTTACTATTTTTGTTTCCATATATTTATTTATTATTTATTATTTATTTTATGATTAGTTTGATTAATATAGTATTGTTCTTAATAATTTTTTATTTTTTTGATATTTTTTATTCTGTTGTTTTTTCATCTATATTTTATTTTATTATTTTTTTTATTAAGATGAAAAAAGATAAAAATTTCAATTTTAGGTTTTTTTTAAGTTTGATATATGTTCTTGTTGCATTGATTTTATTTTTTTCAAAAAATGATTTTATTGTGAAAATTAAGTTTAGCTTAGTTTATTGGTCAGTTTCTGTGTTTATATTTTTTTCATATTTTAATAATTTAAAGCTAATTGCGTTGTTATTTAATTTTACAATTGTTTCTAGGAAAAGTCATTTGTTATACGTGTGTATGGCTTTTTCTGTATATTTTCTTTTTTTAGGTTTGCTAAATTTTTATGTTTCTTATAATTGCACAACTGGATTTTGGTTGTTTTTTAAATTTTTATTGTCATCAATTATGAATTTATTTTTTATGATGTTAATTTTTTTTATTTTTTATAAAAAAATTATTTTAGTTAGATATTAGTTGGGCTAGATTAATTTCTGAAGACATTATGTATTTTATAATGTTTAGTAGTTTTAATCTGTTTGTCATTATGTTTTTATTTTCGTCTAATATGAAAATTGATTCAAAAAAAATTTTAACTGTTTTTTCAATATTTATTAAAGTTTTTGTGCATTCGAAAAAGCGATTGTGTTTTATTAATATATTTTTTGTTTTTATTTGATATTTGATCTTGTTTATTAAGATTTTCTCTTCACGTTTAACTAATAATTTTGACTGCAATTTTATTTTTAATGAAATTTTGTTCTTTTCTGTTATTTTTGATATTCTTTTTATGTTTTTTAATAACAAATTTTTAAAATCGTATTTTAAAAAATTTTCTGTCGCTTCTATTTTTAAATTTAACTTAAATAAGTTTTTTTTATTTTTTATAATTTTAAAGATTTCATTTTTGTAGTTTTGTCTACTGATGATAAAGTTTAATATAGTGTTTGCTTTTGTTTTACTAATGCAGGTATGTTGCTTTATAGCATGTTCTAGTAGATCAAATAAGTTTATGTTAATTTTATTTACCAAAACAAGTTTAATGATTATTTTTGCATCTTTTCGTAGATTAAATGGGTCTTTGCTACCAGAGGGTTGTTTGTTTATTATGAAATAACTAACTATATTATCTATTTTGTCCGCTAGTGCAATTATTGCTCCATATAAGTGCTTTTTAATTTTGTTATTAACTATTTGGTTATATTCATATATGCAATTTTTTATTCTTGGTGCATTTTCTATATTGTAGCTGCAAATTAAGCCAATTAATTCCGGCATCTCAGTCACAATTTTTGTTAATAAATCCATCTTTATTAATTTTGATGCGGTTATTATGCAATTTGATTTAATTTTAAGTTTACTCTTTATAAATTTTACTATATTTGTGATTCTAAGTGTTTTATCATACATATTACCTAGTTTTTCGTTTATTATTAATTTTTTTAAGTCTGTGGTTTTTTTATTGTTAAGGTAATTTTGTTCTTTTTCATATAAATATTGTAATTCTGATAGTTTTGTATTTATTATGTATGTGTATCCATTTTTAATGTTCGTTTTCTTTCTGTATGTATCTGCTATAATTATTATTTTATTTGTAAGTTTGTTTTCTTTTTTTAATAGGAAGCAAAAGTGATTTTTTAATAGTGATATTGTTGTGATTTTTTCTGGAAGTTTAAGAAATATTTTTTTAAAATTGCATATTATAATTGATGGGTACTCTACAATGTTTGTTATATTATTTATTGAATCTTTTTTTAAAATTAAATTTAATGATTTTTTTTTAATAACCTTTTTTATTAAATTTAATATCATGTGTTTTCTTTTTAAATAATCACATATTACATAACCTTTTGTTTTTAATATGTGTTCATACGCGCAAGGTGTTATCTTAATTTTAGTAGGTGTTGATTTGTGACCAAGTGTTGTATTTTGACTTTTTATTCCGAAAATAGTGTGATTAATTATCTTGGTGTTTAACAAAAGTACATACCACTTTATTGGACGTATAAAAGCTTTTGCATTAATTCCCCAACGCATTTTTGTTTTAAATTTTATATCTTCTAAAGTTCTATCAATTATATTTTTTATATTTTCTTTTAATTTTAATTCATCAAAATTTTTTGTTTCTATTAGTAAGGCTAGACGTCTTATAGTTATAAAACTTTTAATTTTACAAATTTTGATATTTTTTTTTTTAAAATTATTGGATGTTAATTTTTTAATATCGGTTGATATTTTATGCATATTTTTATATGGCATTTCTTCAACGCCTATTTCTATTAAAATGTTAGTCATGTTTTTCATTTTTTATATATTCTGCTATTTTTTTAGATAAAGTACGTATTCTTGAAATGTATGTATATCTATCTGTTGATGAAATATACGTATTAGCTTCTATTAAATTGAAAATATGAGATAATTTAATGATTTGATCATATGCAATTCTTGGTAAGTTGCTAATTATTAATCTTTCACATTCTTTTTCTATTTTTTTAAAGTTTCTTATTAAATCAGAAATTTTTAATTCTGTTGTTATATATTTTGATAATTCATTTTCATATTTAAAAAAAATATCAAAATATTTTGTATGTTTTTTTTTGCCGTCAAAAATAATATCATGTATTTTTTTTTTTGATTGGATATGCATTGCAATTCTTTCTAAGCCATATGCTATTTCTACCATTATTGGGTTACATTCTGTATCCCCCATTTGTTGAAAATATGTAAACTGTGCTATTTCTGTACCATTTAATCTAATTTCCCATCCTATTCCGCTTGCTCCCAAGCTTGGACTTTGCCAATTGTCCTCTATGAAATTTATTTCATTTGTTTTCCTATTTATACCTATGTACTCAAGTGAATTTAAATATAACTCTTGTATGTTTATTGGTGATGGTTTCATTATAACTTGATATTGGTGAAACATTATACTTCTGTTTGAGGTTGGTGTATGGCGTGCATCTGATGGACGTTTTGATATTTGAGTGTATGCAGCGTTAAAAGGTTTTGCTGTTAAGGCATTTATAAAAGTCATTGGGTGAAATGTTGCTGCACCTACTTCTTGATCTATTGGTTGTAGTAGTACACATGATTGATTTTGCCAAAATTTGTTAAGTCGCATTATTATTTCATTAAATGTTATTATTTCTTTCATGTTTAATTTTCGTCTGAAAAGTTTTCAAATTTTGAGTAGTGTCCTAAAAAAGTTAAATTAATTGTCCCAATTGGACCGTTTCGTTGTTTAGCTACTATTATTTCAGCAGTGCCTATGTGTTTTGTGTTTTTGTTATATAATTCATCTCTGTATATAAATATTATTAAGTCAGCATCTTGCTCTATTGATCCAGATTCTCTTAAATCTGACATTATTGGGCGTTTATCTACCCTTTGTTCCAGGCTTCTGTTGAGTTGTGATAAAGCTATTACTGGTACATTTAATTCTTTTGCTAATATTTTTAATGATCGCGATATTTCTGATATTTCAAATGCTCTGTACTCGTTTATTTCTGGCACATGCATTAATTGTAAATAATCTATTATTATGGCGCCTAAATTTTTATTAACATTAAATATTTTTTTTGCTTTATTGTTTATATCGCTAGGAGTTAATGATCCACTATCGTCTATAAATAGATTTTTTCCAGAAATTAATGATATTGCTGATGATAAGCGCGGCCAATCTGTGTCTTTTAATGTACCAGTTCGTAATCTTTGTAAATCTATTCTTCCTAGTGATGCTAGCATGCGCATAGCAATTTGTTCTGCCGGCATTTCCATACTAAATATTAATACTGGTATATCATTTTTTGCTATAATGTTTTCTGCTATATTTATAGCAAATGCTGTTTTTCCCATTGAAGGTCGTCCGGCTATTATTATTAAGTCAGATTTATGCAGCCCAGACGTTATTTTATCTAACTCTTTAAAACCAGATGACAGGCCAGTTAAATGTGAATTTGACTCAAACAATAATTCTATTTTTTTAATTGTAGTTGTTAATATTTGAGATATTGGTATTATATTTTCTGATTGTCTATATTTTTGTGACAACGCTAAGATGCTTTTTTCAGCGTGATTTATTATGTCTTGCGCATTTTTGTTTTTAAAATTTAATGAAAATTCTATTATATTTTTGCTAATTGTTATTAATTTTCTTAATATTGAGTGTTCTTTTACTATGTTTATATATGTTATTATATTTTGTGTACTAATTGTTTTTTTAACTAGTTCATTTAAATAAACTTTTCCACCTATGTTATCTAAATCATTGTTTGTTTTTAGCGTTTCCGCTAATGTTAAAATATCTATATTTTTATTGCTTGTTATTGATTTCTCTATATTTTTAAATATTATTCTGTGTTTTTTTTTGTAAAAATCTTCCTCTGTTAAAAATTCTGATGCTTTTGTCCAATTGTCATTATCTAAGATGATTCCACCTAAAATTGCTTGTTCAGCTTCTATTGAATACGGTATTGAGTATGTTATATTTTTTGATGATTTCATTTGTTTGTTTTTATTATAAATAGATACAAATTTTGAAGTGTATTATCATTATTTATTTCTATTTTGTGTTGACCTGTTTTTTTAATAAAAAAATTTGTTGTAAAGTTTTTTATTTTTATGTCTATATTAAGTTTTTTCAATATTTTAATTAGTTTGGTGTAGTCTATTTTGCTATATAGTTCATCATTATTTTTACTTTCTGCTGGTATTAATATAGTTGTGTTGGATATATTTTTAAATATTTTGGTGGTGTCAGTATGCTTTTTTTGAGCATGTGAAATTTTTTCTTGTAAGAGAATGTTTTTATTTGTTGCTAAAATTGCCTTACGATATGGAATTAGAAAATTTTTTGCATAACCATTTTTCACTGTTATGATTTCACCAAGTTCTCCTAATTTGTTTATTTTTTCTAATAAAATTATTTTCATTTTATACCTTGTGTTGGTCACAATATGGAATTAGCGCTAAAAATCTTGCTAGCTTGACTGCGTTAGCTAATGCTCGTTGTTCTTTTGCTGTTAGGCCAGTTGTACGTTTTGGCATTATTTTATTATTTTCTGATATATAGTTTTTTAAAGTAGAAATGTCTTTATAATCAAATGTTTTGCATTTTGATATATTTGTAATAGTTTTATTTATTTGAGTCATTTTTTCTCACTTGTGATATTGATGTTTTTGGAGGTATGTTTATATTATATTTTGTTTTTAAAACTAAATTTCTTATTATAGCATCATTAAAATTAAGCGATGATTGTAGTTCCTGTAAAATATTTTGATTACATTCTATATTCATTAGTACATAATGCGCTTTATGAACTTTTTTAATTTGATATGCTAGTTGTTTTTTTCCTAAATCTTCCAATCTATACACTTTTCCATTACCATTTTCTATAAGAGTTTTATATTTTTTTATTATACTTTGTACTCGTTCATCTTGATCTGGATGTATAAGTAGTATTATTTCATAATGATTCATTTTCTAGCCTCTTGGTGTTAATCAAATTTTTCACCTATTTTAAATAAGTTTTTATTTGAGTTTAATATGTTTTTAATGTGATTTATTTTCTTTCCTTGAAATTGTATATTTTTTATCCTAATAACACGATCTTTTGTAGCAATATCAATTCCATATTTACTTAAATTTAATATTGTACCTGGGCATTTTTTGGCGTGTTTTTTAAGTACCTTCCCATTTATTATTTTTATTTGTATGTTTTTAATATATGTACTTGGGTACTTTATACCCGTTAATGCTTTTATTTTTCTTTCTATATTTATTGCGGTGTCTTTCCATATTATTTTAAAAAAATTAATGTCAAATTTTTTTGTATATGTCGCTTCATTTTCGTTTTGGAGAACTTCTGTTAACTTGTTGTTTTTTATGTTTTTAATAACAGTTATTAAGCATTTTAATGATAAACTTACTATTTTTTTATTTAACGTTGTATATGTATCATTTTTATTTATTTTACATTTCATTATATTCAAAATACTTCCAGAGTCAATTTTATTATTTATTTTTATTATCGATACTCCTGTTTCTTTGTCACCGTTTAATATTGCTGTTTGTATTGGAGTTGGCCCGCGTAGTTTTGGTAAAATAGATGGATGTATATTTAATATTCCATATTGCGGTATTTTAATAATATCATTGTTTATCTTTTCGCCATAGTCTGTAACTATTATTAACTTTGGTGATAAATCTTTAATTAAATTGGTGCATGTTTCAGCATTTATGCTTTGAATTGTTTTATAATTTTTTTTATATTTTTCTGCTATTTTTTTAACTGGATATGATTGTGTCTTTTGTCCTCTACCAATTTTGTTGTCTTGTTTTGTTAATATGTAAGTTATATGTAAATTTTTCTTTATTAGTTTTTCAAGAATTAGAGCTGCGAAATTATTTGTTCCAATGAATATTATATTTTTCATGTGTTTAGTAATTTTTTTTTTAAACTTGACATTTTATTGTATAATGTTATTCCATTTAGATGATCTATTTCGTGTTGTATACATATGCTTAATAAGTTATTAGCTGTGATAACATTATATTCGTTATGAACATTTAGATACTGTACTTTTATTGTTTTATTTCTTTTTACTTTAACGAATGTATTTGGGAATGATAAACATCCTTCTGTCGCCAATGATTGTCCACTTTTATTTAAAATAAGCGGATTTATCATAATTAGTGGAGTTGTTAATTGATTTATTATTATTATTATGATTCTTTTGTGTATATTTACCTGTGTGGCTGCCAAACCAATTCCTTTTAAAAGCAATGTTGTTTCCACCATGTCATTTATTATGGTTATTGTTTTTTCATTAATTTTATTTATTGGTTCGGCTATCTTTTTAAGATTTTCATCTGGGTATTTTAATACATTTAAAACTGCCATATGATTTTTTTGGTTTTATTTTAATTATAAAATATTATTGTAAATAATGCAAAGTAATGTTATAAATTGTTACATTGTTTTTTAAAAGAGGTTTTATGGCTTTTGTAGTTACTGAAAAGTGTGTTTTGTGTAAATATACTGATTGTGTCGAAGTTTGTCCTGTTGATTGTTTTCATGAGGGACCTAAGTCATTAGTTATAGATCCTGAGGAATGTATAGATTGTGCATTGTGCGAGCCAGAATGCCCTATTGAGGCTATAATGTCTGATGATAATGTTATAAACAAAGATATGATAAGTATTAATTTAAAGTTATCTAAAATATGGCCAGTTATAACAAAAAAAAAAAATCCCTTAGTAGATGCTGAAAAATGGAAGAACGTTGGTGGTAAAATTCAGTATTTAGAAGAATATTTATAATAGGAATTTTTATGAAAAAAGGCATACACCCACTTTTGAAAAAAGTTAGTGTTTCATGTAGTTGTGGTAATATTTTTGATTTAATGTTAGCTGTTAGTTTTGATAAAATGAATATTGAAGTGTGTAATAAATGTCATCCATTCTACACTGGTAAGCAAAAAATTATTGATGTTGCTGGTAGGGTAGATAATTTTAATAAACGATTTGGTAGATTAAAAAAGTAAGTATTTTATTTTGAGTATTTTAAATGAAAAGTTATGATTCATCAAATATTAAAGTTTTTAAGGGTTTAGATGCTGTTAGAAAACGTCCTGGAATGTATATAGGTAATACTGATGATGGCAGTGGGTTACATAAAATGATTTTTGAGGTTGTTGATAATTCCGTTGATGAGCATTTGATAGGTGAGTGTAATTTAATAAAAGTTTTTTTGCATAAAAACGGTTATGTTACTATAGTAGATAATGGCAGGGGTATGCCTGTTGATGCGCATGAAGAAGGTGTTTCTGCCGCTGAGGTTATAATGACTGTATTACATTCTGGCGCTAAGTTTGATGAAGAATCGTATTATGTATCTAGTGGATTACATGGTGTCGGTGTATCTGTGGTTAATGCATTGTCTAGCGATTTAATTCTTAGAATTTACAGAGATGGTTTCATTTATGAACAACAATATTGTTTTGGCAAACCACTTTATAATTTAAATATTGTTGGTAAATCTGAGAATAGAGGAACGGAAATATCTTTTTTACCTGATGATAAGATATTTAAATTTATTGATTTTGATTATAAGGTTTTGTTTGATAGGTTTAATGAGTTGGCTTTTTTGAATTCCGGAATTCAAATTATTTTAGCTGATGAAAGAGTGAATCCTATTAAGACGCATACTTTTTTAAGTACTGGTGGTTTAAAGGCTTTTTTAGAATATATTAATGCTTCTGAAAAGATTGTTCATAAAGATATAATTTTGTTTTCTGAAGTTAAAAATGGTATTAGAGTTAATTTGGGAGCTCAATGGATAGATTCTTCTAAGGAAGTCATAGCTTGTTATACGAATAATATTTTACAAAGGGATGGTGGTTCACATTTGATAGCGCTTAAAAGCGCGTTAACTAAGGTGTTTAAGCCTTATGTTGAAGAATTTTTTTTAAAAAAAAGTGATTTAGTTGTTTCTGGTGATGATATTAGAGATGGATTGGTAAGTATATTATCTATCTATATGCCTGATCCAAAGTTTTCTTCACAAATTAAGGATAAATTGGTTTCTTTTGAAGCTAAACAGGCTGTGGAATATATTGTTTATAATAAATTTAAAAATTTTATTTATGAAAATCCTGCAATCGTCAGATTAATATCTGTTAGAATAATTTCATCTGTTAAGGCTAGGTATGCGGCAAAGAAAGCTAAAGAATTGAGTAAAAAAAAAGATAGTGTTGATTTTATAAGTTTATATGGTAAGCTTTCTGATTGTCAGGAGCGAAATCCTGTATTGTCTGAATTGTTTTTAGTGGAAGGTGATTCTGCTGGTGGTTCTGCTAAACAAGCTAGAGATAGGCGAACCCAAGCCATTTTACCATTGAAAGGGAAAATTTTGAATGTTGAGCGATCTGGTTTTAATAGAATTTTGTCAAGTGTGGAGTTAAGATCTGTAGTTAGCGCTTTGAAATGCGGTGTTGGCGCCGATGGGTATGATGAAAAAAAGTTACGTTATCATAAAATAATTTTTATGACAGACGCAGATGTAGATGGGGCACATATAAAAACATTGTTGTTAACATTTTTTTATAGGCAAATTCCCATGTTAATTATAAATGGTCATATTTTTATAGCTAATCCGCCATTGTATAAACTTTCTAATAAGGATGAATTTTTTTATTTTAATACTAAAGATGATTTTAATGAATTTTTATTTTCTAAAATTTTTAGCTTGTGTAAAACAAGTTTTTTTAGTGATATTATATTTTTTGATAAAGTTATCTTTGGTTACAAAAAATTAAATTGTGTATTAGATTCGTTATCCAAGGTTGGTCCTAGGTTTTTTTTTGAGAAGTTTGTTTATTTTGATGATGTGATTATTGATGTTAAACATAGAGATTTTTTAGATAAGATTAGGGCTTATGAAATATTTTTAAATAAAAGTTGCAGTTCTAATCAATCAATTATTATTGGGCTTGAGAAATTACCTCATGGTTATTTAACATTGTTAATTAAAAAATATGGAGTTCTAAAAGAATTCAACGTAGATCTTAATTTTTTTTCATCAGAGGATTATTTAAAACTTTTAGAATTCAGAAGTCTTTTAAAACAATATTTTATTAATATCAATGTTGTTAAGTTTAATAATACTGAATATGGATTTTATGACTTCAGTAATTTAATGTCATTACTTAGTGATAAAGTTTTATGTCGATATAATATTCAGCGTTATAAAGGTCTTGGAGAAATGAATCCAGACCAATTATGGGATACCACTATGAATCCTGAAACTAGAGTTTTAAAGGTTGTTAAAATTAAAGACGTTGTTGGTGCTGATAATATCTTTGCAAATCTTATGGGTGATAATATTATAGCGCGTAAAAATTTTATTGATAAACATGTAAATTTTTTTTTAGATTTAGATTTTTAATGTGTTATTTTTGATAGCATGATTCCAGTTGCAACTGACACGTTTATGCTTTTTGATTTTATTGATAGTGGAATTTTGCATATATTTGTACATAATTTTGATATTGATTTTGTTATGCCATTTTTTTCTGAACCCATTATAATAGCCAGCGGTGGAGTTAATTTTATATCATCAATGTGTTTTTTAGCTTTAGATGATAATCCTATTATTTTTATATTGTTTAATTTTAAAAGTTCGATTATTTTTGGCATGTCATTATCTATAATAATATTCATAAAGATATTAGATCCATTTGATATCTTGCTTAATAATGGTGAGTTTTTTGCACAATTTTTCTCATTAGTTATTAGCGCTGTTACAGAAAATGCTTCTGCTGTTCTTATGCATGCAGCAAAATTGTATGGGTCTTGAATTCTGTCAAGAATTAGTATTATTAAATTTTCTTTTATTTTTATTAAATCTAGTAAACTTGTTGTGTTTATAACATTATGCTTGATTTTACATATTATGGAATTGTATTTTCTTAAATAAGTTAATTTTTCTGAATGTATATAATTAATATATACTGTTTTTATATTTTTTATTTTAGCTTCATATAATATATGTTTTGTTTTTTTATTTATCTTTAAAACATATAGTTTGTTTATTATTTCGTGATTTTGTTCAATTAATTTAATTATTGCGTTTGTTCCGTAGATTAGTTTTTCTGTAGTCATATTTTATAATGTTAGTATTATTTTATATTTTATTATGTTTGTTGTTATTATAGTTAGTGCAATATAAGCTATTATTAATAAGATTGGCTTGTTTATTGTTGAGTTTTTTTTAAAGTTTGATTTTTTAAAAACAGTTTTTGTTTTTTTATTGATAAAGCTTTTTATTGTATTTTCTATTATTATTTTTTCTATTGATTGACGCGTTATTTTCCATAGATTTGATGATGGGCTTATATCCCTAGTGATTGATTCTATTGATAGTAAAGTTTTTTGAAATAACATTAAATTAGGTTGTAGTTGCATGTGTATTTTTTTACTTAAATTCATTAAAGATAATATAGTTTTTTTGAGTGATATGTTTTCTATTTCTCTGTTTAAAATTGGCTCAAATATGAAATATAATTCATTTTCTATTTCTTTTAAGTTTATATTGTTTTTAATCGTTTCGGCAGTTACATGTGATGTTATTATTTTTTTATATTTCTTTTGCGAAAATGCTAGCAAATTTTCCGATAGATATATTTTTTCAGATTTTTTTAATGAACCAGATATCCCAAAATCTATTAAAATTATAATTGGTTTATTAATATTGTTTTTGGATATTAAAATGTTACCTGGATGTAGATCTGCGTGAAATATTTTGTGTTTAAAAGTTTGTATATAAAATAATTCCAGTAAGTTTGTTGTTATTATTTCAGTATCTATTAATATTTTATTTAATTTTTTTTTATTTAGTATATGTATACCATCTATATATTCTAGTATTAATAAATTACTTGTTGTCATAGTTAGATTAATATGAGGTATATATATTTTATTATGTTTACTGAAATTATTTTTAACTTTTATTGCGTTTATAGCTTCATTTTTTAAGTCTGTTTCTTTAAGCATATTTATTTCCAATTCTTTTATTATTTCTATTGGTTTTAATCGTCTTGTATTTTTGAAAAAAATATGTATTATTTTTGCAATATATTTTAGTATTAATAAATCATTTTTAATTAGGTTTATTATATTCGGTTTAATAATTTTTATTATTATTTTCTTTTTCTCTTTTGATAGAGCTGTATGTAATTGAGCTACTGATGCTGAAGCTATTGGGTTTTCATTTATTTTTTCGAATAATTCTTTAATATCTGCTTTTAAATCATGTTCAATTATATTTTTTATTTCTTTAAAATTATGGTGGTTGGTGTTTGTTTGTAATTTTTTTAGTTCATTTATTATTTCTGTTGGAATTATGTCTATTCTAGTCGATAATACTTGACCTAATTTTATAAAAATTGGACCTAATTTTTCTAAGTGTAAACGTATATTTTTTGCCGTGTCTTTGTTTTTTATTTTTTGTGTTTTTAATATTATTAGTAGTTTAATTATTGTATATGTTATTTTTATAAATCGTATCATGTTTGCATGTTCTTTATTGTTATATAATATTCTTTTTTTATTGATTTTTTGTAATTAATTTTATTAAAAAACAAGCTTTTAGTATATGTTTCTATTTCTAAGTTTTTTGATATATGGTTGTGTTTTAGCAGTTTTGTTATTTTTTCTATGTCTGTGTATGTCGTGTCTATACATTTAAATTTTTTTTTATATATTGGAATATGGCAGTGTATTCGTAATTCATAATTTTTTTTTGTTTCAACTATATTTAACATTTTATTTATATCTGTATATTTCTCAAGATTTTTTTGTTTTTTAAAATTAGATTGATGTAAGAAGTTTGACTTATTTAATAGAATGAGGTTTTTTTTTATTTTTGATAAGTGTTTTTTATTTTTTGGTATTATTGTTTTTAATGATGAGCTTATTTGTATCTTATTTATATTTATTTTTTTTCGTTTAAGAATGTTTATTGTTTTTTCATGTTTACAAAACATTGTTGATAAATGGCATATATCGTAACATACGCCAATATGTTTTTTTAATTTAGTGATTGAATTGTGGTTTTTAAGTTGTGCTGGATTTAGCCAATATTGATTGAAGTTTATTAAAGTTTTATAATCTTCTATTGTGCATGTTGGTTCAGGTTCTATGTCTATAGTGGTGTAATATCTGTTTTTTATATTTAGTTGTATTTCTGTGTTTATTAGCATAGTTATGTTTTTTACTGAGGAATATAAGATATGATCGATATCTGTTTTTTTTGACCAATTTTTATATGACAGTGGTAAAGTAGATATATTTATAGTTTTTTTATGAACTCTTAATGAATTGGATAATAATATTAAATTTTTTGTGAAATAAAATCTGTTTATTGAAGTCCAATCTGGTGAATATATTTTTTCTTTTATGTGTTTTTTATGAAATTTTTGATAAACGAATCCATTTATAGATGGTATATATATTTTATTGTTTATTTGCCAAGTTTTTATTTTTGATATTGTATTTTGATTTCTCAGTTTTTTAAGTATTTGATTTGATATACATAAGCTTATGCCGATATTTCTTTTTTTGTCTGTGATGCTTTCTATATATTTATTTATATTGTCAATTAGTTTGTTTATATTATTAACTTTAAATATGTTTGAACAATATGTTAATGTATATGTACTATTTATTATCATTTTTTAATTAAATTGTTTATTTTTTTAAGCATGCATATTGCTTTTATGTAAATATTTTTATTTACATGATGTGTTTCAATTTTTTTGCCTATTTTGGTTATTAGTGTTATTGTTAGTTTTCCACCCAAGTGTTCTCTAAATTCTTCTAAGCCATTAAATATTACATATTTGTTATGTATTTTTATTGATAATTCTTTGAAATATATTGGTAATCCAAGATTGGTTAATACTTTGATTATTTCTTTCCAGTCTGCTTTTGGCATTATTTTCAATAGATATGAGTACGTACAGTCTAGTGCGATCCCTGTTGCTACTGATTTGCCATGTGAAATTTTGTATTTAGATAATGATTCTATTTTATGCGCAGCCCAATGCCCAAAATCCAGTGGTCTTGATGATGTGTTTTCAAACGGATCTCTTTTTTTTGATATATGATGTGCATGTATTTTGGCACAGTTGAATATTATTTCAGAGCTTACTGTGTTGTCTCTTAATAGTAGTTTGTTTGTATTATTTTTAATTAGTGTAAAAAGTTTTTTATTTTTAAGTATTGCAATTTTTATTGCTTCTGAAAATCCTTCTATAAATATCTCATCATTTAATGATGTTAAAAAGTTATAGTCGTTTATAACTGCGTGTGGTGGTGAAAAACATCCTATAAAATTTTTTTTGTTGATAAAATTTATTCCATTTTTTACCCCGACTCCTGAATCGTCTTGTGATAATGTTGTTGTTGGTATACGTATTAGTTTAACTCCTCTATGCGCAGTTGAAGCCGCGAAGCCAACTAAATCTTGTATAGTTCCACCACCAATAGCTAGGATATAAGATTGCCTACATATTTTATATAAATCTATTAATTTATATATGCATTTTACTATTGAGTAATGATTTTTAATTTTTTCTCCACCAGTTATTAATATTGGTTCGCATACTATATTGATATATTTTTTATTTATTTTGGCATATTGCTCAATATTATGGATTAAATCAGTATGTTTATTATAAAGATTTTTATCAATAAATAGAATTAAATTTTTTTTTGATTTTTTATTCTTATTGAGAATGTTAATTAAGGTATTGTTTTTTACATCAAATACGTTATTTGTGAAAAAAATATCATAATTAAAATCTATTTTAAATGATTGGTTTATTATTTTGTTCATGTTTATACTTTTGTTATATCATGTTTTGGTTTATTAAATAATTAAATTTTTTTATTTTTTAAAAAATTTGTAGTGTAATATATTATATTATATAATTAGTTTTCACATGTACTATTTTAATGGTTTTTTTATTTTTTAATTTTTTAGAGGTTTTTATGAGTAAAGCTTTTAAATTAGATGGCGCTAAATTATATCCGTCTTTAGTATTATTAATGTCATTTCTTATTCTTTGGTTTGTTTTGCCTGTTCCAAAAGGTGTTACAGTTCAAGGTTGGCATTTATTTATAATTTTCATTTTGACAATATGTGGTTTAATTATAAACCCATTGCCTATGGGAGCTATCGCTTTTTGTGCGGTGGCTATAGTTGTGTTAACTAAAACGTTGCCACTTAAATTGACGTTATCTAGTTTTAGTTCTAATATAGTCTGGCTTATTGTTTCTGCGTTTTTATTAGCTAAGGGTTTTATTAAGACTGGCTTGGGATCTAGGATTGCTTATTATTTTGTGTCTGTTTTGGGTAAAAGTACTTTAGGGTTAGCTTATGGATTAACAGCAGCAGAAGTAATGTTTGCACCATTAATGCCAAGTAACACTGCTAGAGGAGCTGGTATTATTTATCCGATAATAGATTCTTTAAATACTGAATATGATAGTAAACCTGAGAAGGGTACTAGAAAGAAAATAGGTAGTTATTTAATAAAATTATTATATCAAATAAATGTTTTAACTAGTGCGATGTTTCTTACAGCTACAGCTGGTAATCCTTTAATAGTCAGCATAGCATTAGGACAGGGTGTTGAAATTACTTGGGGAACTTGGGCTATAGCATGTATAGTACCTGGTACTGTGTCTTTAATAGTTTTGCCATTTTTATTATATATTATTTATCCACCTGAAATGAAATCTACGCCTGAAGCACCAGCTTTTGCTAGAGCAAAGTTAAAGGATTTAGGGCCTTTATCTAGTGGAGAAAAAATAATGCTTGTTGTTTTTGCTGTGTTATTGGTTTTATGGGTATTTGGTGAGCCTTATGGCATTGATGCTACAACAGCAGCATTGTTCGGCTTAGTTATATTATTAGTTTCTGGTGTTTTGCAATGGGATGATGTTATAAGTGAGAAGAGAGCTTGGGATACTTTTATTTGGATGGCAGTTTTAATAATGCTTTCTGATCAATTATCTAAAATGGGAATAACAGCATGGTTTGGTGAAAAGATGCAAAAAGGCGTTTCTAATTTTAGTTGGGTAACTGTATTTCTTTTAATTGGATTGTTTTATTTTTATGTGCATTATTTTTTTGCTAGCATGACAGCTCATATATCTGCCATGTATGGTACTTTTTTGGTTGTTTCTATAAATGCTGGTGTGCCTGCTATGTATATAGCTTTATTTATGGGAGTTGGCTCTAGTTTAAGTGCTGGTCTTACACATTATGGCACTGGTACAGCCCCTGTTTATTTTAGCACTAAATATGTCACTACTGGTGAGTGGTGGAAAATTGGCTTCATAGTTAGTGTGGTTAATTTAATAATTTGGGGAGTTCTTGGTGGGGTGTGGTGGAAAGTATTAGGTTATTGGTAATAAATTTTTTGTTTAGGGGTTTTGTATGAATAGAAGAAAAATATCTTTAATTGGGTCTGGAAATATAGGAAGTACATTAGCACATTTAGCTTTATTAAAAGGTTTGGGTAATGTGGTTTTATTTGATGTTGTAAGAGATATGGCAAAAGGTAAGGCGCTTGATTTATCACAATGTGGTCCTATAGAGAATTATGATTTTAGTGTTCAAGGTACTGATAGTTATGAAGATATAGCTAATTCTGACGTTATTATAGTAACAGCTGGCTTGCCTAGAAAACCAGGTATGAGCAGAGATGATTTGCTTGAAATTAATGGTAAAATAATGAAATCTGTCGGTGAAGGGATTAAACGTTTTTCTCCGAAGTCGTTTGTTATTTGTATTACTAATCCCTTGGATGTAATGGTTGGTGTTTTACAACATTATTCTGGGGTGATTAATAACATGATAGTTGGAATGGCTGGAGTTTTGGATTCAGCTAGATTTAGAACATTCTTATCTTGGAAATTTAATGTGTCTGTTAATGATGTTAATGCTTATGTTTTAGGTGGCCATGGCGATAGCATGGTTCCATTAACTAAATTAAGTAATGTCGGCGGTGTTACTTTAGATAATTTGGTAAATATAGGCAAGATAAGTAAGGAAGAGTTGGATTCTATTGTTGATAGAACTAAAAAGGGTGGCGGAGAAATTGTTAATTTACTAAAAACTGGATCAGCTTATTATGCTCCAGCTGCATCAGCCATTCTTATGGCTGAATCATTTTTATTAGATAAAAAACGAATTTTGCCATGCGCAGCTAAATTGCTAAAGGGACAATATGGTGTTTCTGAGAGTTTGTTTGTTGGTGTGCCTGTTAAGATTGGTGCTAGTGGGGTAGAAGAGATTATTGAAGTTCCATTGACAAATAGTGAAAAAGAAATTTTAAATTCTTCAATAGAAGCAGTAATTGATTTGAATAAAGCTTGGGATGCAATTAAATCCAAATTGAATTTATAATTTTCTTACAGAAGATTATATATTTTTATAATCTTCTGTTTTGTTATATATATTATTATAAATGTTTGCGAAGTCTTCGTATGACATGTTGGTCGGGCGTTTATCTAAAATTGATATTAAGCCGATATTTTTTATTTCTGTTAGAGAGTTACACATTTTTTTTCTTTTATTATTGAATGCTTGTGTTACAATTTTATTAAATATTTTTTCATTTTTTATTTTAGTTTTTTGTATTTTGGGTGTTAATCTTATTAATGATGATGTTACTTTTGGAGGTGGATGAAATGCTTGCGATTTTATATCAAAGAGTTTTTCTATATCAAAGTGATGTTGCATTGTTATTGATAATCTACCATATTTTTTGTTTTCTTTTTGAATGCTTATTTTATCAGCAAGCTCTTTTTGAACAACAAAATGAATGTCTTTTATTTTTTTTGAAAAATTTGTTAGTTTTATTAAGATTTGTGTAGCTATTTTGTATGGTAAGTTACCTATTATTCTTATTTTTTTGTACTTTTTAATTATATCTTTTATATTAAAATTTAATATATTATCGTGATGTATTTGGGATTTTAATTCATTTATATGTTCTTTAAGTTTTGGTATGTAATGTTTTTCTATTTCTATAAAATGACTTTTTTTAGATAATGATGATATTTCTTTACTAAGAGATCCTTCACCTGAGCCTATTTCTATTATTATATCAGTGTTTTTTATTTTTATTGAATTTATTAATTTGTTTTTTATATTGTTGTCTATTAAAAAATTTTGACCTAATTTTTTTTTAAATTTTTTCATGTTAGTTATAATAAAAGATGTCATCGGTTTTTATAAATTGTCTATGCATGATACTTTTACTTATATTTTTGAGTTTTTGTAGTCTAATGTAATTATCTATATATGTATAGATGTTGCTTTTCTGATCAAGTGTCTTGTCTAATATTTTAACTATATACCAACCTGAGTGTGTTTCTATTATTTTGCTTATATTATTTGTTTTAAGATTTTGAATACTGGTATAAATAGATTGATTAATTGTATTTTTATGTACCCAATAAAATCCTTCAGTTTTATTTAGTGATTTTTTAATGTTGCATATGTTTGTTTTTAATGTGAATGTTTCAGGTTTTTTTGATTTTTTATATTTAAGTGTTTTATAAGCGATTTTAATATATGATTTATAGTTTTCTATGTTATTTGTTTTTTCAAGTATTTTAAATATGTAAATATTCCTACCTATACACAAAGGTCCGATTATTTTTTTATTCTTTTCATGCTCTATTATTTCTTTTATTGGTAGGTAGTGTTTGTTTTTTAAATTTATGTCTACAGCTTTTATATTTATATTTTTTAAATTTATTTGGTTTTTAATAATTTCTATATCATTTGTTTTTTTAAGTATATGTAGGATGTTTTTTATTTTTTGCAATGTTTTGTCGTTTCTATTTATAAATGATATTTGCACTACTTTAAATTCATGTAAAAATTTGTTTTGATTTATATAATTAGATAATTTAATAAAATCTTTAATATCATTTATAGATGTGTTTATTTCTTGTGGTGAAATTTTTTTTTGTAGGTCTTTTAGTGCAAAATTGCCTATTATAAATGTTAATAATGTATTCTCTTTTATTTTGTATTTTTCTTTAATTGTTTTTTTGAAGTGTGATGGTGATATATTGTATTTTTCAGATAAATTCAGATACACAGAAGTTACTAGATCTTGTGCTATGTTAAAATTAGCTGTATTAATTATGTTTGATTCATCAAGTGTTATTAGATCATTTATTATTTTTGTGTTTAAAGATCTGCGGTCTGGTTTTTCGGTTTGATTGGTAATAATTTTTAATATTTTGTAATTTTCATGAATTTTGGATTGTGTGATTGCATGTAAATTTGTTTTCAAAATTATTTTGTCATGTGTAATATACTTTGCATACAATGTGTGTATTGATAAATATGCTGTTAGTATAATTATTTTTATTATCGTTTTTATAAACATGTGTTAATTAGTGTTTAGGTTTTTATTGATGTTAATATGTATATGCAATTTAAGGATTTTTCCTTTAATATTATTTGGTTGTGTTTATTGGTTATTATTATTTTTATGTCCTCTGATTTAATTATTTTTAAAATATTTGCTAAGCATTTATAGTTTAATGTTATATCTAACTCTGTACCATATGACTTTGCATTTATTTTAGTCATACCAAATTCAGATTTAAATTTGGCTATTACGATTATGGTATTGTGTTTTATACTTAGCGTTAGTATATTATTATTATAACATATTGTGTTTATTAATGTTAATGCTTTTTTAAAATCTATGGTATTTATTATTGATACAGTCAATTTTTCTGATGATATTTTTATATTATTATTCTCATATGTGTCATTTATAAGTTTAGTTGTTAATGTTACTTTGTGAGTTACTATTTTTATATAACTTTCAGATATCTTTAGTAGTGCTGGTTCGTTGTTTTTATATATATTTAAAAATTCTTTGATTATTGTTCTTGGTATTATTATTTTTAGTCTATCTGTTGTTTTATTTTGAAGTATTTGTGAAAATGCTGATCTATCTCCGGTGGATGCTGTTGCATTTATACTGTTTTTGTTTATATCAATTAAAATTCCATTTAAAAATAAATTTTGAGTATTTTCTGATGCTGTTATATATGGGTAATAAAACAGTTCTTTTAGATCTGATGTGGTGCTTTGCACGTTTAGGATTAAATTTTTTTCATCTTGGAATGATGGAAAATTTGTGCTGTGTAGTAATGGCGACTTGAATAAACCATGTGTTGTTTCTATATTAATTGAATTTTTTGTTTTTTTTATTTTTAATATATCGTCTGTTTTTAATGTTTTGCATATATTATATATCAAATCGTATTTTATTATTAAATCTATATTTTCCAGATCGTTATTGTCTAGCTCTTGAAACGTGACTATTTCTATTTCGTTATTTATTGATATACAAAACAGTTTATTTTCTATTTTTTTAATTAGAATATGTGAAAATATGTCATTTTTTTTTGTTGTACATATTGCACCAGATACTATTTTTAACAGATCTAAGAGTTTATGTGATTGTATTATTATGTCCATTTTAAATCATTGGGTTATTATTTTTGTTTTTTTAGTATATAATGGTTAAGATAATTATTGTAGAAATAATTAATGGTGTATTTTAAAAAATCAAAAAATTAAGAGTGTTTTGAAAAGATTTATTATTGAGGCTGAATACTACTTTTTAATATTAGTTTTTAAATTTTATATAAAAACATTTTTATGATCTGTGCTTTTTTTTTAAATTTATATGTGTTGTTATTAATATTTTGTTGATTAAAAAAAATTAATATGCTTAATTATTTAATTATATATTTTTAGAGATTTTTAAATGAAAAGAACATATCAACCAAATGTTAGAAAATTTAAAAAGACACATGGTTTTAGAAAGCGAATGCTGACTAGAGCTGGCAGAAATGTTATAAAATCTAGGCGAAGAAAAGGTAGGTATAATTTAACTAAATAATTTCTATGTTTTTATTTGTTAGTATTGTTAAAAATGGCGTTCTTTTTTATAAAAGATCTGTGTTAGTTTATAATAAGCCATGTTTTGTTTTGGCTAAAAGGATTTTTTTTTTAAATTTTATTAGAGTTAAAATTAGGCGACTTTTAAAGTGGTTTTATTTTAAATATATTTTGCATGATAATTATGAGTTTTTATTTTTTCCTTGGACATGTTCTGTTTTTTTTTATTTTTACTTTTTTGTTTTATGATACGATTTTTATTTATTTGTATTTTTAAGTTTTATGGAAATTTAGTTAGTCCTTTTATGTCTAGTTCTTGTAGATTTTATCCAACGTGTTCAGATTATTTTGGCCATGTGCTTGTTAAATATAGTTTTTTCGTATTTTTGTATTTTTTTTTAAAAAGAGTTTTAAAATGCAATGCCTTTTTTAGAGGCGGTTATGATCCATCTCCATAGTTTTTTTATATAGTTATTTATGATTACACAAAATATTAAATATATATTATGGGTTTTTTTATTTTTTTTGGTGTTTGTTTTATTTAGCGCGTGGCAGGGTGAAAAAGATTTATCTAGCAAAATTGTTTCTTTAAGCGATTTAAATATTGATGACACTAGTACTAATAATATTAATATTAAGTTAGAAAATTATAGTACTGGAGAAGATATTGTTGTAAAAACAGAATTATTGAATGCAAAAATTAATTCTATTACCGGGGATATTTATAATCTTTCTTTAAACAAATATTCTAAAGACTTGAATTCTTCCAACGGCATCACTGTTTTTAATAGATCTGTTGATCGTTTTTATTATGTGCAAAGTGGCTTGCTAAGTAAATATTTTTTTGATGATGGCAGCGTTAATACCACGATGCTATCAAAAACTTGTTATAATATTGATAGCAATCCTTTAAATTCATTAGTTGTTATAAAATATGAGTTTATCGATGATGTTATAATTTATAAAGTTTATACTTTTAGATCGTATTCTTATGAAATTGGATTAAGTTTTTATATACAAAACAATAGCGTTAATGATTTTTTTGTTAAACACTATGGTTTAATAAGATATAAAAATAATAATTTTGATAACAGCATTTTTAGCTCTGGTGTTAGAGCGTATGAGGGTAGTGCTGTTTTTACAAGCGATAAGCCATACAAAAAAGTATCGTTTGATGATATTGGTGATAAAAGGTTTTCTTATGTTGGTCATGGTGGATGGATAGCTTTTGTTGAAAGATATTTTATATCAGTCTTAATTCCTAATAAAGTTAATGAGTACATTTATACATCTGAACGTTTAATTGACAATTTTTATTCATTTAAATATTTGACATCCAATGAAATTAAAGTTGTTGCTGGTGATTATTTGTGTTTTAATTCAGTTTTGTTTGTTGGGCCAAAGACTAAGTTATATCTTAATAATTTATATAAAGGTTTGGAATTAGCTATTGATTATGGTGTTTTTTGGCCAATAGCAGATCCTATATTTTTTTTATTGAGTTATATTTATTTATTAATTAATAATTGGGGTTTTTCAATAGTTTTGGTTACATTAATAATCAAGTTATTGTTTTTTAATTTGTCTTCGATTAGTTATAGATCTATGGGTAACATGAAAAAGTTGCAGCCTAGGTTAGATATGTTGAAAGATCAGTATAAAGATGATAAGAAACAGTTTGGAAATGCAGTTATGGAGCTTTATAAAAAAGAAAAAGTTAACCCATTGAGTGGCTGTTTGCCTGTTTTAATACAAATTCCAGTTTTTATATCATTATATTATGTTTTATTAGAGAGCATTGAATTACGTCATGCACCATTTATTTATTGGATTACTGATTTGTCAAGCAAAGATGTCTATTATGTTTTGCCTGTTATAATGAGTTTAACCATGTTTGTACAACAAAAATTAAATCCACCGATTCATGACCAATTACAAGCTAAAATAATGCTATTTTTACCTGTTGTGTTTTTGTTTATATTTTTACAATTCCCTTCTGGTCTAATTTTATATTGGATTGTTAATAATTTATTGTCTATATTGCAACAGTGGGTTATAGTTAGACAATCGTTGAAATAGCACTATGATTTATAATGCTTCTGATACTATAGTGGCTATATCCACTCCTAAAGGTGTTGGTGGAATTGGTATAGTTAGATTGTCTGGATTAAATAGTTTTAGTATAGCATGTTTGCTTTCTAAAAAAAACAAACTTGTTATTGGCGTTAATTATGTGTCTTATTTTTGTGGTAATGGTTTTTTAATAGATCAGGGGCTTATTTTGTATTTTAAACAGCCAAAATCTTTTACAGGAGAGGATGTTATTGAATTGCATGCGCATGGCAATGATATTATTTTGGACTCTTTGGTTTATAGATGTATAGAGCTTGGAGCTCGCATGGCTGATCATGGCGAATTTTCTTTTAGAGCGTATTTGAATGGTAGAATAGATTTAGTTCAAGCTGAGTCTATAAATTCTATTATTAATTCACAGTCATCTTATTCAAATAGTTTTATTTTAAAATCGTTATTGGGATATTTTTCTGATGATGTTAAAAGTATTTTGAATGATATATCTGTGTTGAGGGCAAATTTAGAAGCATCTATTGAGTTTCCAGATCATGTGGATTTTGTTTTTAGTGATTTTAAGATTGCATTTTTTAAAATTTATGAAAAGTATAATAAGTTTTTTGAAAGTGTGTCATCGAATAATACTTTTTGTGATGCCTTAAGTGTTGTTATTCTAGGAAATGTTAATACTGGTAAATCTAGTTTATTCAATTGTTTATTAAACAAGGATAGATCTATAGTTTCTGATATTCCTGGAACAACACGCGATTTTATTGACAGTTTTGTATTTTTAAATGGGTTTAAGTTTAAACTTATTGATACAGCAGGATTTAATTTTTTGACAAATGACTATCTTGAAAAGATAAGCATAGCACGCACATTTGATCAAATTAGGTTTGCTAATATTTTGATTTGTGTTAGTGATGTTTCTGATAATGTTGATTTTGTTAATAATGATTTTTTTAAAGACGTTTTAAATATGTGTGTCAATAAGATTAAAGTTATTTTGTTGAAAAATAAGATAGATTTATTTAGTATGGATAAAAAGGTTTGTATTCACGATGATTATGTTGAAATTTTTGCTTCGGTTAAAAATAATTATGGTATTGATTTTTTAATTAATGAATTGGTGTCCACAGTTTCCGTTTTACAAGAAAATTTTTATTTTGCTAGTAAGAGGCAATTTGATTTATTAGTTAGGGTTAAAAAGTGTTTTGATAACATATTATGCTGCAATATGACTTATACACCATTGGATTTTTATGCTGAATCTCTTACTGATATTTATACTCTTTTGTCGGATGTGTTAGGCATTTACGCACCAGATGATGTTTTAAGACAAATTTTTTCACAATTTTGTGTGGGTAAATGATTTTGATTGTCAATTTTTATTTTGATCTTATTGTTGTTGGGGCTGGGCATGCTGGGTTAGAAGCTGCATTTGCAGCTTATAGGATGGGCGTTTCAGTTTTGTTGTTGACTCATAGATTAGATTCAATTGGGGATTTAGCATGTAATCCATCTATTGGTGGTGTTGGTAAGGGGCATTTAGTTAAAGAGATAGATGCTATGGGTGGATTAATGGGGCAGTTTGCTGACTCCTCTGGAATTAATTTTAAAAATTTAAATGCAAGTAAGGGATATGCTGTGCAGTCCACTCGTGTTCAAGTTGATAGATTTCTTTATAAAATGGCTGTTAATAATTTTTTTTGTAAATTATGTGATTTAAAAGTTATTCAACAAAATGTTGTTGATATTATTATTGTTAATTATAAGGTTAATGGTGTTGTTACTGAACATGGCATTAATTTTTATTCTAAGTCTGTTATTTTTACAGTTGGTACTTTTTTAGGCGGTAAGATTTTTATAGGTAATTCAGTAACGCAGGGTGGGAGAATTGGTGATATGTCTTCTGGATATTTGTCTGATAAATTTAAAGAAATTTTTCCTGCTATGGGACGTTTAAAAACAGGTACGCCTCCGAGAATTGATTTTAGATCTGTTTGTTTTGATTTTTGTGGTGTGCAGAAGAGTGATATGCCTGTGCCATTTTTTTCTTTATGGGAACGGTTATCTAGAAAGATTAATTATATAGATTGTTATATTGCATATACCAATATTGATACACATGCTGTTATTTTAAATGATATTAATCGTTCGGCTATTTATAATGGTAGTATAAATGTTGTTGGTCCAAGATATTGTCCTTCCATAGAAGATAAAGTTGTAAGATTTCATGATAAGATGCATCACCAAATTTTTTTAGAACCTGAGGGTTTGAATAGCTATGAAATTTATCCCAATGGACTTTCGTCAAGTTTGCCATTAGATGTTCAAATTTCTTTTTTAAAAACTATACGAGGTTTTAATAATGTTCATATAACTAGGCCGGGTTATGCTGTTGAATATGATTTTTTTGATCCAAGGGTTCTTAAAAAAACTTTGGAAACCAAGGTTATAAGTGGACTTTTTTTTGCTGGGCAAATTAATGGTAGTACTGGTTATGAAGAAGCGTCAGCGCAAGGCATAATAGCTGGTGTTAATTCCGCTTGCTATATATTAAATATCGATTTTTGGATGACTTCTCGACATGAGTCATACATTGGTGTTTTAATAGATGATTTGGTAACAAATGGTATTGATGAACCATATAGGATTTTCACTAGTAGATCTGAGTATAGATTATTACTTAGGGAAGATAATGCAGATTTAAGACTTGTTGAAAAGGCTAGAAAATTTGGGTTAATAAGTGATTACAAGTGGAAAATGTTTAATGATAAATATAAGAAAGTGAATTTTGGGATTTCTATTTTAAAAAAAAAATCTGTTACAAAATTTTCTTTTAAAAAATATTTTCTTTTTGATTTTTTTGGGCTGTTTTTTAAAAAGGATATCAATTTTATTGATTTGTTTAAGAATCAGTTTTTTGATTTTAGAATTTTAAAGAATTTATTTTATATTGATATTGATAATATTGTTTTGAGATCTATAGAAATAAAGATAAAATATTCTGGATATCTGGATAAACAGTTAACTGAGATAAAAAAAATAGATAAATTTAAGCATATTTTACTTCCAATTGATATTAATTATAATGTTATTTCTGGACTGTCGTTGGAAGTTGCCGAAAAATTGGCTTTGATAAAACCACGTACTTTATATCAAGCATATAAAGTGCCTGGTATAACTTTATCATCTATATTAATATTGCTTGTTTATATAAGAAAACATTATTGATTATCAATATGTTTGATTTTCTATTGAAATGATACGCGTTTTTGTTTAATATTATGTATATTTTTTAGTTTATTTGTCTTTTATGTTTAAGATTTTTTTGCCTTTTAGATTGGGTGTTATGAATGTTTTTTTAATTCATTTCTTGTTTTTGGTCGTATTTTTTATGTTTATGTTTTATTTTTCTGGCATTAATAATGCTATATCTTCTTTTTTAGGTGGTTTTGTTAGTTTATTTTCGTCATTTTTGTTTTTTGTGGTATATTTTTTTAATTATAAGAATCATTCTTATATATTTATTGTTAGGAAATTTTATATTGCTGGATTTATTAAGTTTTTTTCTTTTCTTTTATGTTGCTTTTGTTCTTTTTTAATAGGCGTGAATAATATATTTTTATTTTTATTATTTTTATTTTTATTTCATATTACTATCTGGTTTTGGTCTAGTTTTTTTTTAAAAGGAATGTGATTTTTTATGAGTGTAAATAATAGTGTTATAACAGCTGGTGATTATATTAGACATCATTTGACGCATATTGAAACTGGTAGTGGTTTTTGGACCTTTAATTTGGATACTTTAGGTGTTTCTATATTTTTAGGTTTTTTTATTTTATTTTCATTTTATATGGTTGCTAGACAATCGACATCCGTTCCGTCTGGATTTCAAAATTTTGTTGAATTAATTTTTGATTTTGTTGACGGTCAGGTTAGGGATACATATCATGGGAAAAGTACCTTAGTGACGCCATTGGCTTTGACTATATTTGTTTGGGTTTTTTCTATGAATTTAATGGATTTAATACCAGTGGATTTTTTTTATGTTATTGGTAAGATTTTAGGTATTCATTTCATTCAGGATATGAAAATTGTTCCAACAACTGATCCTAATTTGACATTAGCTATGTCGATCTCTGTTTTTTTGTTAATTATAGTTTACAATTTGTTGTCTAAAGGTATATTTGGTGTTTTAGAAGAATTTTTTCTTAAGCCATTTGGACCATGGTTTTTTATAGTTAATTTCTTTTTGAAAGTTATAGAAGAATTAGCAAAACCAATTTCGCTTGGATTGCGTTTGTATGGAAATTTATATGCAGGAGAGTTGATTTTTATTTTGATAGCTTTATTGCCATGGTTTTTGCAATGGTTATTAGGTGGGCCGTGGGCTATATTTCATATACTTGTTATTACAATACAAGCATTTGTTTTTATGGTTCTAAGTATAGTTTACTTAAGTTTAGCTGAAGAAGCTCATTGATTTTTATGTCTTTTAAAAAGGAGGAAAGATGGAATCTTCAATTCAAGTATTACAAGTTATAGGTAATTTACATGGTATGACTATGTTATCTGTTTCTATATTGATAGGTGCTGGTGCCGTTGGAACAGCTGTTGGTTTTGGGTTGCTTGGTGGTAAATTTTTAGAAGGTGCTGCTAGACAGCCAGAAATGATACCGCAATTACAAGTTAAATTATTTATAGTAGCTGGATTATTAGATGCTATTTCTATGATTGGCATTGGTATTGCATTATTCTTTACATTTGCTAATCCGTTTTTCTCTTCGTTGGAATCGTATTTTCCTAAATAAATAAAGGGGGTTTATAAGTGGATATTAACGCCACCTTACTTGGGCAGATAATAACTTTTGCTATTTTTGTTTGGTTTACTAATAAGATTGTTTTGCCTATGATTAAATCGTCTATGGATAAAAGAAAACAAGTTATATTAGATGGGTTAGAGGCTTCTAAAAAGGGTCACGAAAAATTAAAACAAGCTGAAGAAGAATCTGAAAGATTTTTAAGAGCAGCAAAACAGGAGAGTGATAATATAATCGCCAATGCTAATAGGCAGGTCAGTAAAATTTTAGATGATTCTCGTACGAATGCTTTGAATGAGCGAAATGAAATTGTAGCTTCTGGTTATAGACAAATAGAACAAGAAATAAATAAAGTTAAAATGGAATTGCAGAAAGATATGGCTAGGCTGATAATTCAAGGTGCTGAAAAAGTTTTGATGAAAAGTATTAATGCAAAAGATCATGCTAGTATTTTAGAAAAATTTGTTAAGAAATTATAGTGTGTGAGTTTTTTTTATGTCTGAATATGTAACTGTAGCTCGGCCTTATGCTAAAGCGGTTTTTTATATTGCTAAAAATTCAAATTCATTGGATGAATGGAATGACTTGTTATATTTTTTGTCCAATGTTGTTAGTGATAATTCTATTATTAGTATAATAAAAAATCGCACTATTAATTATAATGATAAGTCACGGATGATATATGATCTTTTTGATTTTGATACAACTTTTGATAAAAAATTACAAGTTTTTTTTTGTAGCTTTGTAAATATTTTGTCTTATTATGGCAGACTTTTGTGTGTTAAAGATGTTTGTTTTTTGTATAAACAATATATGAATTTAGAGCTAGATCGTGTTGATGCAGTTATTAAGGTTCCTTGTGGTCTTAGTGCTTATCAGAAAGATGAAATTATTAATTGTTTGTCTAAGAGATTTAATAAAAGTATCTCTGCTTTATTTGAGGTTGATGAATCTTTATTTGGTGGTTTTTTAGTTAAAATTGGTGATTTTGTATTAGACGCGTCTATCTCTGGTAATCTTGCATCTTTAAGTGCAAAAATTATGTTATAAATTGTAATTAAGTGAGTAATAAAATATGTCTAAAATTTCATTGAAAGCTTCAGAAATTAGTGATTTAATACGTGAACGTATAGAGAAGTTTGATTGTGATCCAATAACTAAAAATGAAGGTAAGATTGTTAGTTTATCAGATGGCATTGTACGTATACATGGATTAAGTGACGCTCAATATGGCGAAAGATTAGCTTTTGAGACTGGTGATTTTGGTATTGCTTTGAATTTGGAGCAAGATTCTGTTGGTGCTGTGGTTCTTGGAGATTGTGGAAAATTGGCTGAAGGTCAATTGGTTCGTTGCACTGGTGAAGTATTAAGCGTACCAGTTGGAAATGAGTTGCTGGGTCGTGTTATTAATGCTCTTGGCGAACCTATAGATGGTATGGGGCCTATTAATGCTAAATTTACATCTCCAATAGAAAAAGTTGCACCTGGTGTTATTTGGAGGCAATCTGTTAATCAATCTTTGGCTACTGGATTAAAATCAATTGACTCGATGATTCCTATAGGAAGAGGCCAACGAGAATTAATAGTTGGTGATCGTCAGACTGGAAAAACAGCTATTGCAATAGATACCATTATAAATCAAAGAGATGGTGTTAAATGTATATATGTTGCTATAGGTCAAAAGGCTTCTTCTATAGCCAATGTTGTTAGAAAGCTTGAAGAATATGGTGCCATGAAACACACTATAGTTGTTGCTGCATCTGCCAGTGAATCTGCTGCTTTACAGTATATATCTGTTTATAGTGCATGTTCTATGGGTGAGTATTTTAGAGATAATGGTGAAGATGCTTTGATTATTTATGATGATCTTACAAAGCAAGCGTGGGCTTATAGGCAAGTTTCTTTGTTATTACGTAGACCTCCAGGTAGAGAAGCATATCCTGGAGATGTTTTTTATTTACATTCTAGGTTATTAGAAAGAGCTGCAAGAGTTAATGTAGAATATGTAGAAAGATATACCAAGGGTGCTGTTAAAGGTAAAACTGGGTCTTTGACTGCATTACCTATTATAGAAACTCAGGCTGGTGACGTTTCAGCGTTTGTGCCTACAAATGTTATTTCTATAACTGACGGTCAAATTTTTTTAGAGACTGATCTTTTTAATTCAGGAATTAGGCCTGCAATAAATGCTGGTTTATCTGTTTCCAGAGTTGGTGGTGCAGCTCAAACTAAAATTGTTAAACGTTTGGGCGGTGGTATACGGTTGGCGTTGGCGCAGTTTAGAGAATTAGCAGCTTTTGCACAATTTGCTTCTGATTTGGATGATGTAACTAGAAGGCAGTTGGAAAGAGGGCGGCGTGTAACTGAGATGATGAAGCAAAAACAATATACACCTTTTTTTGTTGGTGAAATTGCTTTTTCTTTGTTTGCTGTTGAAAAGGGTTATTGCGATGATTTATCAATTGACAAGCTTGTGGATTTTGAAAAAGGTTTGCATAGTTATATTAAGAATAATTATAAAGATTTTTTAAATTCTATTAATTTGAGTGGTAATTATGACAGTGAGATTGAAAAAACTCTTCATAGTATTCTTAATGAATTTAAAAAAATGAGATAATTAAATAAGGTTTTTTTAATGAGCAAAGCAAAAGAAATACGAGACAAGATTAAGAGTATTCAAAACACCAAAAAGATTACTAAAGCTATGGAGATGGTAGCAGCTAGTAAAATGAAAAAGGTACAAGAGTGCATGAGCAGATCAAGGCCTTATTCTGAAAAAATAAAGGATGTTATCAAAAATGTTAGCGAGGGTGTTTTAGAATATAAGCATCCATATGTTACATCTAGACAAGAAAAAAATGTAGGAGTTATAATAGTTTCTACTGATAAAGGTTTATGTGGTGGTTTAAATGTCAACCTTTTTAAACATTTAATGAGAAATATGCTTGATTTTAAGGATAAGAATATTGGAATAAAAGCTGCCATAATAGGTAGAAAGGCAGAAATGTTTGCTAAGAGGGTTGGTTTAAAAGTTGTTGGTAGCGTTATAAATTTAGGGGATAATCCACAGGTTGCAGATTTGTTAGGTATTATAAAGATAATGTCTGATCTTTATTTAAATAAAGAAGTGGACGCAGTTTACTTGTTATTTAATAAATTTAAAAACACTATGACACAGATACATATT